>QCUA01000001.1 GCA_003210915.1 Prochlorococcus sp. AG-676-L21
GATGGTAAGGTTATTGGTTCTGCAACATTAACTCAATTATCTTTAGGATTACAGTTAGGCGCTCAAGCTTTTAGTCAGATAATCTTCTTCCAAAATAAAAGCGATTTCCAAAGATTTACTGAAGGAAATTTTGAATTTGGAGCATCTGCTAGTGCCGCCTTGATTACTGAAGGAGCGAATGCTTCTGCGGATTATAGTAATGGCGTAGCCGTGATGACTTTTTCAAAGGGGGGATTAATGTATGAAGCAAGCATTGGAGGACAGAAATTTTCTTTTAGAAGATATTAAATATATTTATAAATTCTATTTAATATGTACCTTAAGTAAATGTGGAGGTAATCTTCCGATTATTAGTGGCCAGAAGTATTTTCAATATCTTTTAAAAGATGTCTAGTTGATTTGCTAAACCCATTGGTTTTTAAATAATTTTGAGCTTCTTTGAATTTCTCATCTACTCTTTTTGCATAAGGAGTGTTTATTGAAGCTTGAGTTATAATAAAATTGCGACTAAATTGATATTCAGGTTTTTCGGGACTTTTCGTAATTATTCAAAAATACAAGAATTTAAAATATAATTTTATACTTAGTGATTGAAATAGTTAGTGTATTCTTAGAATAAATAATTATTAGTATTCTTTAGCAGTTGATAATGTCAAATTCATTTGTAGTTATTACTTTTGTTTTTTTTATTCTTATATTTCTCTTATTTCTTTATAAGAAACCACTCAACCATTCAACAAACAAAATTAGTTTTCGAACTTTAATACCTACTGAAAAAGAAGATGAGAATAACCCTGATATAAATACACATAATTGGGATTTACATAAAAATAGATTAATTAAATTTAGGAGATCTCAATATAAAGGGTTAACTTTTTTTGTAAGTTCAGAGGATAGAATTTATTATCTTTCTAAAGAAGGTAATAAATTTTATTGCTAATATTAGAAATAAAATATATATATTTTAAATTGAGGAATAATTAGTGAATAGTTTTAATTCAATAAATTCAATAGCCCTAGGGAAATTATTAAAAAGATATAAATTAACATCAAAAGGAAGGCAGGAGATTATAAAAGCAGCTCAGAAAAGATATTCAACTTGTTATGGTTTGAATAGACTTGCTAGAAAAATTCTATTTAAGAATTCAAATATAAATAAAAATAAGTAGTTATGAAATATTTATTTTTATTGTCTGAAAAATTTTACAGGCTAATCGAATGGGAGTGGAATTTCTTAAAACAATTAAGAAGAAAAAGAAGAAAGAACATTTTTCTTGGATGCTCTTTTGCTTTTTTGAGTTTACTTTCGATTTTAATAATATTCTTTTTTCCACCTTATATTTTTGGAATTCTATTAGGAGGTGGGATCAAATTTAGTATTTTTTTTATATGGTTATGGATTTTAAATTTGAAGTTTTTTTGAAAATAATTCTTTTATTTTCTAAATAGTTTTAGAATTAATATTATATCTTTTTTATATGCCAAAAATATTTAAGCAAAACAAATTTGCTTTATTTGGAGCAAATATTTTTATTATTGTGATTTGGGTATCATTATCTTCAGCAGTATTTAATTTATTTATCGGTGATAATGCTCCTTTTTATATTTATAAGATTGGGTCTCTAATAAAGCTTCTTCCTCCCATTTGGGTGACTTGGTTTCTTTGGATTAAGAGAGGTGGATTAAAAAGATAGAATTAAATCGGCATATTTACGGATTTACACTTATTTAAAATAAATTAAGCTATAAAAGCTTACTTGAAATTATTCTTGTGAGAATTAGGTAATGAGAGGTCTCTTTCAGCTAAAATTAGATCTCTTTTTTTTATTAATAAGTTTTTTAATGAAATTAAAAAATGGTTTGTAATTTTTTTCTAAGTGAGGGAATTCATGATCATGAATTCTAAATATAAGAAATATTAAACCTGCAATCTACTATCTTTTTATACAATGATGGAATCAAATATAAGACCAATTCTGATAACAATTTCCATGTTTAATTTTCAGAATCATGATTGATTATTATTATCATTTGTAATTAATATGAAATTATATCTTCAATTGTATTAATTTATAGAGAGAGAAAGACTAGATTCTTTTTCTATTTAAATAGTTTTTTTAATCTCTAACCATAATATAATTAGTACTAGGTTTAATAAATATAAAGGGAAAGATAATGTGGAAGATCTCTAAGTTTCTTCTTAAAAATTCCTGGTATTATCCAGCCAAATAATACATAATTAACAACTAGTGCGAAGAAACCCATCATTGCCATTCTTCCATTAGTTCTTTCAGCATTTTGCCATTAATTAGTTTTTAAAGTCCTATAACTTCTTATTGGTTTAAAAGAGAATTATTACCGTGAAAGAAATTACTTAAAAAAGAAATTCACCTAGAGGCCTCATAGGCTTTAACCAGCTTTTTATAAAGTTCAGGAGAAATTGGTTCCATTTTTAGAAAATTCCAGGAATAATTTGGCCTGTTGTTACATAAGCACCAAGCAATGCAACAAAACCAATCATGGCCCAACGACCGTTTACTTTCTCCGCATTTTGAGGATATCCGTCATATGAAACTGACTCATCAATATATGGACGAGTTTCAGATGGGAACATATTCTGTCTTCCGCCTGATTCTGTTGTTACCTGTGAGTTAGCCATTGTTGTTTATTTAATTGTTAATAAATGTAACATGAGTATTAATCATTGTAAAGGGAAAAGACGAAACTGAGTGAAATTATTTAAAACTGTACCAGATGTGATACATTATAGGTATAAGACAAGGTTCTATTGTAACTTTTATACGCATAAATTATTTAGATATCTTTTGAGTGGTTTTTCGTCGAAGTACTTAAATTCTTCTCGATAAAGCTTTTATTCTGATATTTTCCTTATGGATTAAAATAATTAATTTTCATCAAAAAATAGTGTATCTGTTTTTAAAATTTATTCTTGTTAACCAAAATTGTGTGATACTTCTGTCCAGCCAAGTTCTTGTAGCGCATTCCATTCTTTCCAAGCTTCTTCTGTTCGGGTTTTTCTAGTATATTTATATCCTGCAGGCTCTCCTAGGTGGTTTGTATAAAAAATATGTGTAAAGATTTTGGCATTGTTCTTTGGTGATTTTTTGCATCTTTCAAAGAAAATTAGCCTGCTCCCTTCGGCATTAAGAAGGCAACCGTTGGGTGTATTAATATGACTGCCATAAGAGAAATTAGACCAAGCATTAGCCCTTCCAGATGTCATTAATTAGATGGTACATTTATACTATTAGTTATATGTTTTCTTTGGCTTTATGTCAATAGTTTTATTGGGTTAAATACTTATTTACTATTTGAAAATTTCTATTTTAATTAGAAAAATAATTATATTAATCAATGAACTATAGAGAAGACTTAGAGTTTCAACTTCAGAAAGTTACTTTAGCAATACAAGAGGTTATTGAAGATGTTTACATAACTGATAAGGAAAGGCAAGAACGAATAAGGAAACTAGTTAATTTCAAAGAAGCAATAATCTATAAGGGAAGAGAACTTCGTATTGACTTAGAAGCGGCATAGAATTATCAAGTTTATTTTTAATAGTTGAAAGTAATAAAGTATTGCTATTATCAATTAAAAAAATAATACACAATCGATATTAATGTCGCCTGGAACTCCTGATTTAATTCTTTTAATTTTAGTTTTTGTTGGTCTACAAGCTTGGTGGATAATTCCATTAATTAAAAAAAATAATAAATTAAATGATAGAGGCAGAGTATTAAGGGAAGAAATTAAGCAGTTAGAAAAACTATATAAAAAATAAATTATGCTTTTAAGAAGAACAGCTGTAGTGTGATATTCCTCCTTTATTAAAGAATTCTCTTGGCCTTAGTCGATTATATTTTTGTTCTGTTTCCAAAGACTGCTCTTCATAAGGATTTTTGAAGATAGTTTGTAATTCTTTTATTTTGCTGTAATTACCCTCTTCGGCCTCTTCGTATGCAGGAACTATCATCCATTCACGCCAAGTGAACTTAGGATTTACTTTTTTCATTGATTTGGATATTTGCTTAAAATTACCTTGTTTCTTAATACAATCTCTCCATTCCTTTAACCAAATAAACCATTTTTTATCAAGTTCTTCGGTTGTAGGTAAATAAAAACTATCTTTTAAAAAAGATATATTATCAGGAATATGTGAAAGCTTTCTAAAGAAAATACTGAAGTCAGCCTTAGAATTAACCATAAGATTGAAAAGCTCGTTGGTAAGAGTTTCGTCGTATTTTTCAAGACCAAGCTTTTTTGCCCACATTAATTGCATTTCTTTTCTCATAAATTTAGAAAAATCATTTTTAATTTTCTCTAATTTTTCTATGTCTTCTTTATTTTCTAAAAGTAATGGTAGAAGAGATGAACAAAACATCTTAAAATTGATTTCGGCAGCAAGAGGCTGATTGAAAAATGAAAAATGCTCTCCACCTCCAGTCCAAGGCTGAAATCTTGGATCAAATAATTCACAAAAACCAAAAGGACCGTAGTCAAGGGTAAAACCTCCAGCAGCACAATTATCGCTATTAAAATTACCTTGGCAGTAACCGACTCGCATCCAGTTAGTTACAAGTGATATTAGTCTTTCTCGATATAAATTAGCCAACTTAATCACCTTCTCATTCAATGAATGACTTGGATCAATGCCATCTCTATAGTTCCTATCTATAAGATGTTGCACAATAATTTTAAGCTCATTGAAAGCGTCATCATTTGAATTGCTTCGAACTCTGCGAGCAAAGAGTTCGAGCTGACCTACACGCAAAAATGAAGGCGCGACACGTGTAGCAATTGCGGCATGATTATCAACCATAATATCAGGCTCAAAATACCTAGAACCTTCTGTATACCAAGGCCTTCTAACTATTTCTGTCCCTGAGACATAAAGAGTTAAAGATCTTGAAGTAGGAATTCCTAATGCATGCATTAACTCCTGTGCAAGAAATTCACGAACACTTGATCGTAGTACAGCTCGGCCATCTGCCCCACGACAATAAGGCGTAGGGCCTCCTCCTTTAAGTTGCATCTCCATTCTTTTACCATTAAATAAACCTTCGAATACAGAAATTGCTCGACCATCTCCGTAGCCATTACCTGTTCCAAAAGGACATTGTTGTGTATATTCAGTGCCATAGATAGACAAAGCATACCCAGTCGCCCAGCCAAAGGGGCTCATTGGATACTCTGCAACTTCGATATCACCAGAAAAAAAACGACAAAACTTTTTATCTTTTGTAAGGTCAGAACTTAATCCCAATTCTTCAAATAATGTCTTGCTGTGCGAGATATATATTGGTTCTGGAATTGGTGTTGGAGTTACTGGGACATAATGGCCTGAATAAACTGACCTAGCCCTATGATCGTTACCATCTTTTGTCGACTGAGGATCAGCGTTGAGAGAATTCAATAAAGAAAAATCTGCTAATTGTGAAAACTCAGAAAAATTTTTAGTTGCTTTACCTTTTAATGATTCAGATTTTAGTGACATTAATTTTAGCCTTTATTCTTGATTAGGTTTTAATTGCCTGAAAATGAACAATGACTGTATTTTATATTGAAATTTAAAAGAAATTATTTTGATAATACTTTTAAGATTAGATAGAAATAAAAAGTTATTTTTTAATACTTAAATTATTTACTAAATAATTGAACTCTTTTCAAACCTGTATCTTTTCAATTTTTTTGTTGACATTAGATCTAAAATTTAAGAAGGATAATTTACGAATTTTATGACTATTGAAACAACAGTTCTAGATTTTAAACTGAGTAATACTTTTGAAGAATACAACGCCTATATGAAGGCCACTGAACGACAAGCAATGTTTAATGAGATGGGAGTTAAGACTTTTTATCTTGGGAAATCTTTAGATGATCCAACAAGAGCAACAGTAATGTTTCAAGGTCCTGAAAATGTTTTATATGATATTTTTATGAATCCAGAAACAAAGCCCATTGTTGAAGCCTCTGGACATATTTATGAAGGGACAAAAATTACTCGTTGGCTCTGTTAATCAAACTAGATGCTTAAATGATTTTGCTTTCCGAGTGAGTTTTACTTTTAATGAACTATCAATTATTAATAGAATCCTATTCTTTTGGAACAACTCTCTCTAATCAAGAAATAGAGCTTTTAAGCCTAGAACTTGAAACTCAGATTATGAATATGAATATATCCACAGATTTTGGTTGTTTCAAGTCTGCACCTTCTCACATTTGTAACGGTCTTAATTTAAGAAAAGGAACTTTTTGGATAATGTGTCTTGCTGAAATTTTAGATATCCATAATCCTTCTAAAATAAGTAAAACAAAAAGTGTAAGAGTATATGATTTACTTCTTGAGAAAGGACTTGTGGTTGGTTAAAAAAATATGATATTAATGATTAAAGATATTGACAAGCTCATTTGGTAAATTTATTAATAGCTAATTCGAAAGTTTAAAAAATGCCTAATTCAGATAAATTTATTGAGAATATTATTAACCAGACAAGGTGTAGTGAAAGAAAATTTAAGGAAGGAAATTTTAAAGGAGCAATTGAAGATAAAAGGGAAGTAAGGTTCTTATTAAATTCGAAATTTTGTGATGAAGATATTTTAAAAAAATTCAAAGAAGAATTATCCTTTTTATATAAATCAAAATTTGACTTAATAAATGATCATAAATTGAGAATTGATGAATCTAAAATAAACAAGATTGTTAAATTATTAGAAGAAAAAAGTGATGAAAAATATATTGAAGGGGATTTTAAAGGCGCCATAAAAGCATTAAGGAGATCGGAGAAATATTTAGCAAAGAAAAACTTTCTTGTTTGATTTTTTTATAAAGTTTGTTTTTATAGATATATAGTTATTTTTCCTTCAAATTCATGGTTTTGCCTCAATCTACTTTGGAAAGTTTATTGTTTTTTTTGGTGCTATCTCTTTTAGCTTCTTACATAGTTAAAAATAAATATGGACCAAATTTAAAAGTACAAAAATAATGGAATTATTTATTTAAGACTTTAACGGGTATGACTTTTTTATTATCTGAACCCGAATTTATTTTTTTCTTCGGTTTTCCACAAACTAGCTATTTCTCTTAAAAGAGTTTTAACTTCATAATTTGAGGATCCTGAATCATCTTGAAATTGTTTACAAATTTCTATGATGTCTTTTGATGTTTGCTCAATTAATATCGTTTTTTGATCTGGATTGGCCATGTCAATCCTAGTAAACACCGTTACAGTTGAATCCACTGCAATTTATAACTTTGAGAATATTTACTATGAAATTATGAAATTTATAATCAAAAAAGAAAGCCCAAGTCGTGAAGATAGCAAAAGCTGTAAAGGCAAAAGCAACATATTGAAGCCAATGCGTTCCAGTACTATCTATTCCATTTTTATCAAAATCAGAATTACTCAATTTTCTTCATGTTTATTTAATCTTAAAAAATTTTTCTTAATAATGTTGATTGAGTTTTATCCTTGGTTAAAATCTTTAAAAGCAACAAATTTCATTTATTAATTATTACTGATTGGTATTCCATGAATCTTGATAAAGCCAGCTTAAGAAAACAAGAGTGAGAACATTACCAAAAGCATAAGTGAAGCCCAAAAGTGGATTATAAATGTTGGTAATTATTGTTGACATTATAAAAATTATTAAACCAGAAATAATTAAATCTTTTATAGGCAAATGTTTAGTATCAATAGAATTAATCATTTAAATTTTTAAAAATATTTTGATCTCTTAAATATAAGATAATTTAAAAAGGTTTTTTATTACATCAAAACATAAAGCCGATTGATTTTTTAAAAGTGCTTAAAGTACAAAATTTTCAAGATATTAAATATAGATATGATGTCTCCTTTCTGGAGAAGTTAATCCTATTTCTAGTGGTATTAGATGTAATAATGCTTTTTATTTGATTCTGAATTAGTTCTAAGACCAAATAAAGTTAACAAACTAATATTTAAAATAGATCCAACTACTAAAGATTTCTATTAGTTTGGTACTTATGAAAAGAAGGATGGTGGGGTTAAACAGAGCCTGGAAGAATTTAGCCTTTACCTTTATTAGATAGATAAGAAAAGAAGTTCAATGGAATTTAATTGATAGGTATAGAGCTAACTTATTACCTCTTCCAGATTGAGTAGATGGAGATACAAAGAAAAAAAGGGTGGAAACAATTAAAAGAAATAATGAAAAAGAAAGAAGGATCAAATTTAGTTCCTTATAGTTTCAGAAATTATTACAGCCTTCGAGGTCACATTGCAGGTATTGATTCTGGAAGTATGGCTTCAAGTATGAGGTACTCTATAGAAGCCTAAGAGAGGGCTTATCCCTATTATTCAAAACCTATAACTAACAACTCATTTAGATAAGCTAGAAAGAGAATTTCAATATTAAAATGTTTTTGGACTAAAGAAACATTCTGGACTACTTAAGGAACCTAGATGAAATAATATTTATTACGAACATGGCTCGGGCAATGTTAGCTCTGTTGTTCCGACTTTATTTCCAGATTAACTCTAAGTTTGGGAGCTTTATTTTTATTCCTAAAAACGCCAATCCAGACTAACGTCTAAGGTATTGGCATCTAGATTACCATTTTTAGAAATCACTTTTCCTATGCCAGTTTGAAGGCTAAAGTCCTTATTGAGATTATATTCTAACCCGATACTCGGTTTGTATAATAAGGCACTGCCGCTATCAACCCCTCCTCCTCCTCCGGCACCTATGAGCATTTCGCCATAGAATCTCCAGTTCTTCCAACTCGGGCCAAGAATGCCTAATCCCCAATGCCCCTCTGAATAACCACCGGCTCCTCCTTCATACGCGCTTAATCCTTGTCCTGTAAGGTACCACCAATCTCCTCCCATCCAATCTATTTTACCTCCCATAAGTTGCATGTCGCGTGAAGAGCCTTCCTTACGTTGAGCATCAAAATACCATTGGTGTGCCGGGCGAAAGCGCCATTTGGTAGTTTTTATAAGATCTGTTTCCGTTAAAGGCGCCCCTTTTTGATCCTGAGCAAAAGTTTCCATTACGTATGCCAAATTGAAACCGAGATATGGGGTGTCAAAATTGCCATCTGGAGCGGTGAGATAGCCGCCATCCATAATTAGACTGAGATCAGGAGAAAGTCGGTATTCCAATCCTAGATTTGCTCGGGCAACAAATCCTCCGCCGGTTTCGACCGACCCGCCGCCGGCGCCGCCGATGGTTAGAGCGGGGAGTAGTGCCAGACGATCGTCTTCGGTTAGGGGAAGGCGATAACCTATCCCGGCTAAAAGTTCGGCGTACCCGCCTACTCCACCTGAAAAGGCACCGGCAGTTTCAAAGGTTGTAAACCAGTTATCATCAAGAAAGTAAGAGTACTCTACGCCGACCATCCCCAATGAATCATTAAGTGACCCACCGGAGGTGGTTTTGTTGCCGCTGGCGGGAGAATAGGTACGAACGCGAGCGGCTAGGTGTGATCGGTGGCGGCTAACATTACTCCAGTCGGCTCCGAAGTGATCAGCCACAGTCAGCTCATCATCTTCCCAATTGAGTGCCGGTGAACTGAAGGGAATATCCAGGGAAAGCGCGATTGCATTGCTGGAAATATCTCCGTTTGGGAAGTCTACGTAGGTATAATTCAGCCCCAGTTCGCTCCATCTAAAGTCGTACTTGAAACCGATATGGGGGCGAATCATCAATCCGCCTCCTTGCGCCGCGGCACCTCCGCCCCCTGCACCCACATAGCTTCCCGCATCGAGAATAAAGTTACCTAATAACTGACGTTCCACGCCCAAGGTATAGCCACCAGTAAAGAATCCGCCACGGCTTCCGGTAGCGGCGCCGTAAAGAGTGATGCCGCCGTAAAGCCAAGGGTTTAGTTGATCGTAAGCTCCTATACTATACAACCCCATTTTTTCGTCGGCATCTGGCATATCAATTTCCTCAAAGGAAATCCTCAAGGTACGATTGCGCCAAGTTGCTGGCTCGATAAAGGCGGCTTTGGATTTGGTCCCGGCAAACTGAAAACCTTCTTCATTTTCATTTTTAAAATAATTTTCGTCCCCTTTGTAAGATTTCCAAATAATCTTTTTTAAAGGTTTTTCCTTTTTTTCTCTTACCTTATCCCACTTGATTGAATTAAATTCAGAAGAATCTTTTGTTACTTTTTCTGCAAATATACCCAGAAAGTTAAAAATTTGAGCAATTATGAAAAAATAAAATGCAAACTTCATTTTATAAATCTCTTATTTTTGATTAATTATCTTCCATTAATGATACTCCTATGAAAAGATATATCGCATAATTAAGAATTTCTACGAACAACTCAGAATAACTATGCAATTTTTGGCGATTACCTTTTTCAAATTTCCTAATGAAAATATTTCATAAAAAAACTAAATTAATTATGAGATAAAATTGTTTTATGGAAAAAATATTATTGTTTTTATTTTTATCAATTTTCACGCAAGTTGATTTAATTTTAGCTGATTTAGGCCCTTCCGAAGCTCCTCCCGATATGAGAAAAGGTGCTCAAGGATTTAAAAGATATGATCAGGGAGATAAATTTCCAAAGGATATACAGAATGCATATTGCGCTAAATTCTTTAATAGTTGTGAAGTGGTATTTAAAGAAAATTTAATAACTGTAGATGATAGTAAAGGTGTAAGAAGAGATCAAATCAAAGGAGTTTGGAGAAATTTTCACACGGGTCATTTACCAATAATTCATATAGAGTACGTTAATGATCTTGGAGAAATGAAAGTAGGTAGATTTTTATTTCAAGGGAATAACGCTGCCGATAAGTTTTGGTACCGAATAAATGAATTCGTTTATGGACGATAAATGAAAAAAATAATTTTATTTAACTTGAGTCTTATAATAATTACTACTTCAAGTTTGTTCGCTCAACCCAAGGGAATCAATATCGCTCATGGAGGAAGACTTAATTCTAAAGGCTGCCATAATGACAAAAAGAATAATAGTTACCACTGCCATAACAAAAATAGTCAAAGAGATAAGCACGAATCGAACAAAACAAATGTAATTATTGAGAGTTGTTATGATGGAGATACTTGTACAACTAGTCAAGGTGAGAAGATAAGACTAGCTTGTATTGATACTGCTGAATTAAGAGGTCCAAAAGCTCAGCCTGTTATAGCCCAGGCTGCAAAGGATTATCTAAATAATCTAATAGCTGGAAATAAAGTTTTTATTAAAAGAATTACTAAAGATAGATATGGTAGGACAGTTGCTGAGTTATCAATAAATGGAAAAAATATTCAACAAATTATGTTTAATAGTGGTTATGCAAAAATATATTCAAAATATGCATATCAATGTGCTTGGTCAAGATAGATGGGATTAAACGAAAAAAATAACGAAAATAATGGATTTACACTAATCGAACTATCTGTTGTGATTGGAATCTTATCAATACTGAGTAGTATTAGTTTTGTCTATTTTAATGGTGTTAATAGAAGAGCTAGAGAGGTCGCAGCTCAAAACGCTCTGTTAACGATTAAAAAAGAATGCGAAACGAATTATGCATATTCCTTACCTCTATTTTATGAGGATAAAAGGCTGCAAAAATATGTAATCTTATCTAACGGACAAAATAGTTGCTATGGAAATTCAATAACTGGTCTGGTGAGTGCAGTACCAGAGGAAAAAGATTTAAGTCCATACTATTACTACAACTTTAACGATGGCGAATTAAGTTGTGCTTACAATAATGGAGAAAAATTACCAATCTCAGAATGTAATAACAATAATTTAGATAAATCTAATCAAAGTAGTAATAACGATAGAGATCAAGATAACGATGACCCTCCTAAAAAATATAAATGTGCAGATATAGGTGACTGGAATCTAGCTCAAAAACTTCTTAGTCAAGGGCACTCATATTTAGATCGGGACAAAGATGGCGAGGCTTGTGAAGTCCTGGCTGATTAAAATCAAATAATAATTAAATAAATAAATAAATAAATTATCTTTTTGTAGGTTGCTCCGCTTGTATAAATGATTGGAAGTTTATCTAAATTAATTGCTCTTCTTATGGGCTCTCTTCTTGTAGGAAGAACTTTTGTTGGTGGAATTATTTACTTTAGTAAATAACCCTATTTAGCCTTTTTAGTTTTTAAAATATGTAAAGTTCAAATTTCTAATAAAATGATTGAAAAAAAAGAAGACAATATTCGAAGCGAAAGCTTTTACCCAGATAGTAAATATTATGTTGATCAGGACAATACTCCTAAAGAGACTCCACTTTCAGAAGATAAAATATCCAATGTTGGGAGGAGTTTTGAATGGCCAAATAGCTATTGGTTTATTGCGGAAAGGACTAATGGCAGACTTGCAATGATTGGATTTATGGCTGTGATAATTAACTACACTTTATTTGGTTGGATTGCATATCCAATCCTTTAAGTTTTAATTATGGGATTTTTAAATGATCTTTGGAATAATCAACCAGCTACAGTTATTGGTGAAGGTTTAGCAATAGCAGTTTTGTTGGGAATTTATATTTTTTTACTCAATACATATAAGTAGTTTTTTATTAGCTATAGCGGGCGATACACCCTCCAAAGCTATACAACACCTCGCCCGTTCCTGGCCCGAAGAGGTTTTAAGACAAATTAGAAATGAAAAAACCTGGGAAAGCTTCCTATGACTTGGTTTTTAAATGTTCGGGGCGACAGGATTCTAACCTGCGACCTAGTACTCCTGTAGCACTCGGTCAGCAAATTGCGACAGCAGACCAAATAAACAAGGGAGCCTATAGCTTATTAGTTGGTATAAAAGGGATGTATTTGAGTCTCAGTATTGCATCCATATATAGCAAGGTATAGCATAGGTATGCAAATGATCGCCATAGGATCACCCATATAAAATATCCTAAAATAATTATTTTAGACCATGGTTAATAAAGGTTCAAAATATATTAATTTGCTATCGAAGAATATAAAAAGTAGAAAGGAAGGCTTAAGAAATTTAAAATATTTTTTACTAAGACTTGTTTGTAATAACAGTTCAATAGCAAATCATGAATTAGATCAATTGATCAAAAATTATTTTTCTTATTCAGCCAAAGGATTAAAAATTCTTGATATTGGATCTGGGCTATGCAATTATTACCCAGAAAATGTAACTGAATCAAAGAATAAATATTTTGCTTGCGATTTAAGTGATGATTTAAAAAAATTACTTGAAAAAAGAGGTATAGAATTTATTCAGGGTGACATGGTCAAAGATAAATTAACATTAACAGAAAATTCTTTTGATATCATTATTTGTTCTCATGTTATTGAGCATATTGAAGAACCATCAAATATATTATTTGAGATTAATAAACTATTAAAAATATCAGGAATTTTATTTTTAAAAACACCAGATATAAAAGTAGTTAAATGGAATTTTTTTAATGACTTTACACATAAAAGACCATATACAAAAAATAGTTTAAAAGAACAAATTGAATCGGATTCGATGCGAGTTGTAAAGTGCTCGTCATCAACTCTTTATAAAGAGTTTGCTTTTAACTTATTAAAAAATAATCTATTTAATCCTTTTAATATTATTTTCCTAATTATTGGTTTTTACACTTACTTTATAAGAAATGACATGCGAGAACTTATCTGTATAGTTAGAAAATTAAGATAGAAATATTTAAATTATTCTTGATTTTTATAAAACTTTCTCGAGAATAATGCAGCAAGCTATAGCAAATGATTGCCCAGAGATTGCCCAGAGGATGATTGAGAATGCTGAGAAGTCAATCGGGGCGACAGGATTCTAACCTGCGACCTAGTACTCCCAAAGCACCGCACACCCCATTAGCATCACTAGGTTTTCAAGCTATAACTATTTTTTACTTAGTTCTGCATGGTTTGTCCTGACAATTTAATCAACATTTGACCACTATTTGACCACTATTTGACCACTTTTAAAGTAATGTCAGGTTTAATAATTATTTTAATCCTGGCATCGAATTAATTTTTATCTCGTGCAATGCCCTTGCAATATTAGCAATTCTGCTACTGTCTCCTGGTTCAACTACAGGCATTATTTGAGACATTGCATCTAATGCATCATTGAGTGCTGTTGGGAGAAGTGTTTCTAACATTGAGTTATTATCACTAGCATTTAGTAAGGAGTTCAAAGCATTATTAAGGTTTATTCCATTAGTACTTGGTTCCGCGATTAATAGGCCTTCAGTTGTTAAAGCTAAAGAAGCTAATCCAGAATTTGAAATTGATGATTCAATATTTTGTGCAACGATTGGAGATACAGTTAAGACAACTCCAGTGGATATGCTAATACCGTTTGAATTAATTATTTCACTAGCTGATTCACTAGTTTGAACTATAACTTTGCTTTCAGAAGATGTTAAAGATAATGCAGGAGACAAATCATTTGAAGTAATAAGATTTAATCCTAGGGATAAACTAATGGAATCAATATTATTAAAATTCACAAGTGAAGTGCTATTAGATGAACCTAAGGGAGTGCTTGTTATTAAAGAAGCCCCCTCTAATGTAAATGTACTGGTAATACTTAAATCTATTCCAACAGAGTTAGTAATAAGGGTTGTAGTTCCTGGGACAAAACTTATGTCAAATGAATTGCCACCGAGATAGTTACTTATGGTTGTATTAGGTGCAACATAAGGCATTCCTCCCCATGAAAAAACACTTGAATTTGTAGCTTCAGATGATAACGCAGCATCACAGTTAGTTGTGTTAGATGTTTTGCCTGAAGAAGAACTACAAGAATCTGAATTAGATGATTTCTTTGCTGTGGTACTTGATTTACCTGAATCGCCTCCACCCTTCTCACTTTTACCAGCAAAACAATTTTGTTGTTGAGTAAAAAACAGAAAGAAAACAAAGATAAAAAATAATCTTTTAAATTTTTTAGGGATAATTTTTGTCATAATTAATTTTAAAACCTGAATGAATAACCTGTATTTATATTGAACTGAGCACCATTAGTTGAGTTATCAGTAATATCTGATATGCCTAAAGAAAAATTTAAAGGGAAATCAAAAGGACTTAGACCAAATCCTGCATTTAATGCATTTCCATTCCAACTAGAAGCAAAAGAAACTCTCGGTAATATTTGTACACCATAACCACCAAAAAAATTAGGATCATTTGTGTTTTCTTTGATGGCTGTATTTGATCTATGTGAACCAGTTCCTACCCCAAGGGTTAATAAAGAGGCAAATTTATTATCAGCATCTGGTCTTAATTCAAATTCTTTACTAATAACTCCATAAACAGTATCTTTTTTTGTAGCCTCTCCCCATTTAATTGGATTTGTCCACGAAATAGCTGCATGTGTATTAAAGAAAGATGGCAATGATTTATGTAACTTTATTCCAGCAGTACCATCTGCTCCAAATCCACTCTCCCCTTTTTGGGATAATAAACTGATAATTCCAACAGATATTTCTCCTCCTATCGATTCATTTGGATCTCCAAATCCAAACCCAAAGTTCATTGATCCATCAGCAACTTTTTTATTATTTTTATTGTGCCAAGTAAAAAGACCTTCATCATAATCAGCTGTATAAGCAACTGATACGAACACATCCTTCCAAGACGAACCCATTGCACTGGGGATGCCAAAACTTAACCCAGGATTAGGTTCTGGTTTCTTAGGCTTTTCATCTTGAACCCTTTTAATTATTGGGCTAATTCTTAACTGATTAGTATTATTATTAGCCAGAGCATAATTGCTATAGAAAGGTAAAAGAATGAAAATAGGACATAACTTTAAGAATTTAAAATTAATATTCATTGATATTAATAATTTTAAAATTAATTTCTTAATCGTATTTGAATTTCCATTATTTGACCACAATTAGAGTGGTCATATTTTGAATAAAAAAATACAGGCTGGGAAACTTTTCTATGACTTGGATTATTAGAGTCGGGGTGACAGGATCCGAACCTGCGACCTAATCCTCCCAAAGCACCCGCAAGATTTAAGCTATAACTGAGACTTATCTTGCTATCAGGAATTTTAAAGAAGAAAGTAAGGACCCTTTTGACTAGGATCTCTTGGTTTGCGTGAGTTTTGCGTGCAACAATTTTTAATGATATAGGTAATTAAGGTTTTCACATAAATCAAAAAGTGATATTTTCAAAATATGAATTTTTTTATTTAACTAAAAATTATAAATCATTTTTAGTTAATGAATATGCCTTAAAAAATAAGGCTAATAAGGGATTTTCTCTTGTTGAACTAGTTGTTGTCATAGCTGTATTAGCAATTCTTTCCGCTGTCGCTATACCCGCATTTGTTGGAGTTCAAGAAAGAGCTGCTGTTGAAGTGGCAAAACAATTTTTATTAAATGCTTTTAAAGAGTGTTTAATTAAAGATTCAGGAGGAGATACAAATCCTTCGTATAATATTCCACCTAATAATAAATATTTTCAATTTCCAGATTCAGGTGACGATGGTGTGTGTTTTAGCCCATCCTCAGGAAACACACTTACAGCTGCGAGAACTGATGGGAATGGTCAAACGGTATCTTATTACAACATAAATATTAATTTGAAAACAGGAGAAAAGACTACTGATCGAACAATATCCTCTTATCTTAATTGGGAGTAATTATGAAAATTATTTTTTATTTGCTTGAGTTTTGCGTGAAGCAATTATTTCGTGAATTATTTATTAGCTGAGACTTACTGCTATAACTGATCGGGGCGACAGGAATCGAACCTGCGACCTAGTGCTCCCAAAGCACTTGTATGTAACTTTGAGAAAATCATAAGAACATAGATTATAACTAGAGTTATCTATTGTGTTGGAACGTATTTGGGCCTCACAATCATGTCTTGCGATCGCATGAATTCGCATAAGATCGTGGCTTAGCGCCCCCCTTAGCGCCCCTAGTTGCAGCCTGGTGCCTTCTTGTAATCATGATAATTAAAACTGATTGACAGTTGATCTAACATAGAGGGAAAAAACCTCTTTTTTTATGCTTAAATTTTTAATACCTTTATCAGCTGCTCTTGCTTTACCTACTGCTGTTAATGCTGAGAGTTTATGGTTGATACTTAGATATGGTTCTGTTAATGCAGGGATGCCAAGAATGGCTGCTGCTGCTTCTCTAGAAAAAATTGAGATGAAGGATCTCAACCAATGCAAATCCGAGGGAGATAAGTGGGCTAATTCGATACTTCCTAAAGGTGAAAAAAAGTCCTTATTGACCTACCACTGCATAGTTGGCAAATAAATGAAACGCTTATTACTTCTATTCCTGGTGTCGATAGCCTTGCCCACTATTGCAGGCGATCTTGGCCCTGCAGATTTAAATCAAGAACAAATGTCCAAAGCATTTCCAAGTCTAGGAACGAAGTGGAATGCTTTTTGTGGCACTCATGATACGGGCCAAGATTGCACAATTGAACTTGGGGAAACTAACTTAATTGTTGATTCTGAGTTCAGTGTCCCGTATGAAAAAATTCTTAGAACTGAAAAATGGGACACTATGTCTGGGATAGCACGTTTATTGAAAATTGATCCTGCTTATACAAGATGGGATAGATATCGAAAAACAACACAATTTAATTTCTTGAACAATACTGTTTTAGTAGAGTACATAAACGAAAATAATAGAAAGGTATTAGCTTTATTTTCTTTTAGACCAAACCAAATTTCACAATGGTATGGCTTTGGTAATGCAATGAGAATGATTTCATATGGAGCAAATCCAGAAAATGTTGAAATGAAACAGGAATAGAATATGAAACGCTTACTAATACCACTATTAGCAGCCCTCGCTTTACCTTCAGCTATTAATGCAGATAATTAAATGACGTGTTTATAAAACCAAGTAGGTCGACCAACTTCTTGTATTTGTTCAAACCTATTTAATTTATTTGTTTACTCCTAAATCAACCAATTAGTAATTAATTAATTTTCTCTTTCCATCTCTAGTTTCTACTTTAGTTATTCTTAACCCAATAAAAGCAGCCCAAATAACTGCAAAAAGTACTGGTAAGAAAATGATTGCAAGTTTCATCATTTTTTTAAAAGTGTTATTTGCTCAAAAGAATAACCTTTAAATAAATCAAAAAAAATAAGTACTTTATCTGAAATTTGACGTTTTTTTTCAATTTTTCATTAAGTAGTTAACCGTTAAGTTGTTAAGTAGTTAACCAGTTAACCCTTTTTGAAATCTGTACGCTAGCGAACTTTTGACGTGCGAATAACCCACATCGAAAACCTCTAAAAGGGACCCGTCCCCTTTTTATAGAGCCTTATCTTTCATGATTTGATTGACTTGACTTATTTGTTTATTGTTTAATCGAAAGTATTCCGTTTGAGGTATACGACAATCTTTAAACTCTTTATGTATTTCTTTTTCTAGTTCTCTGTAATTAGTACATCTAACCGAATTTAGTAACTCATCTGGTTTTAGCTGTTCCATTCTTTGCAACATATTGTGCCTATGAACGACCCACAGACATAAGTCTAGGAAGACCTATTACCAAGTATTTTCTTCATCGCATCCTGGCTTAGATGAATCTCCACATGTTTTTGCAACCCCTCCAGTTTCAATATTTAAATCAATTTGAAACCATGTGTTCTGATTATTTGTAGGAACTGCTTTTGCTTTAAAACAACTATTTGGATCTAAAGATTCGATTTTAAATTGTGTGTAGTTTCCTTGAAATGATTGAACATCGCCAAATCTAGTAGTTTGATTATCAGCTTCACTAATAACACATTCTTTAACTCCATTCACTAATCCATTCTTTATGGCAGCAACTGTGGAATCTAGTGGCCCTGGTTCAAGATATAGGTGAAGATTGGATATGAAAATCATAATAGAAGAGAGAATGACGATAGATGGTAAAATTATTAACCCAAAATTTAATAGCCACCAATTACGAGCCCAAATTTTTATATTCTTTTTGGATAATTTTCCTCCAAGTTTAAAGTATTTACTAATTTGATATCTATGAAGCTTATAAGTAAAAATAAAACCTAATATCAGAAGAAAAATAGAAAATATTAGAAGAAAATATGTACCATTTAATTCCTCAAAAATAGCTGTTAAAAAAGAGACTCCAGAAAAAAGAATAATAAAAGGTATGTAAGGAGAAATAGCTCCACCGATAAAAAAAATAAATTTATCTTTTTTTCTCATGAATAATTTAACGACTATAAAAATAAGGAAAGATAATGAATATAAATAAACACAAAGATAAAATCCAATACATAGTTGATAATTTACTTATACTCTCTCGCGATTTCATCCCCCCTTTTGAGATATAAAATTTATATTGTAATTTTTCGATCTTTTTCGATATAAAAAATCCAAAGAATGGAAAGCCAAAAAGCCAATAGCTCATGAAATTATCAAATAAATATTCAGACTCACTTATAAATTTTCCACCCAAATCCCACAAAAAAGCCATGATCCAAGGAGCAGCTATACCTAAAAAATAATAAATAAATCTTCCAATCTTTCTTTTATTCATAATTTTTTTTACCAAGTATTTTCTTCATCGCATCCTGGCTTAGATGAATCTCCACATGTTTTTGCAACCCCTCCAGTTTCAATATTTAAATCAATTTGAAACCAAGTGTTCTGATCTGTTGTCGGAACTGCTTTCGCTTTATAGCAACTATTTGGATCTAAAGATTCTATTTGGAATTTTGAGTAGTTACCCGAGAATGATTGAACATCGCCAAATCTAGTGGTTTGATTATCCGAATCAAGAACAACACACTCTTTTACTCCGTTAGCTAATCCATTTTTAACAGCAGAAGTATATCTTGGGGATACTGGAGAGAATAATGCTGGAAGAAGAACTGCTGAAACTACTGCGAAAGAAATAATCCACCAACAAAATACACTTATATTAAAAAAACCTTTTGAAATCTTTCCTCCAAGGCTTTTATATTTTTTGATTGCATTTCCATGTAACTTAGTTACGACGAATATAAGAAATGTAGGTACAACTAAAAGAACGAACAAGACGAAGAAACCTATTGATTGATAACCAAAAATAATAGTTGTTGTTGAAACTATAAGAACACTTAGAATTATCCAGAAAAAAACAAATATCAAGGGCGATATAAGCCCAAAAAAATAAAATATAAACTTATCCTTTTTTCGCATAAAAAAAGAGGGTTTGATCCCTCTATGTTAGATCGACTGTCAATAATTAAAGTGTTATCTTGAATTAAATTCCTATCAAAAATATCAAAAAGGATTTAAAGAATTTTATGAAATCAGAAGATATAACTGCTATAGCTTCTTCAACAATTGCGGTAACTCTTATTTTAGGGACAGTTTTTTATTTCCAACAAGAAGGTGAGAAGATGCGTCGCAGAGAGGAGCGAGTAGAACAAATGCAATTAAAAATTAAAAAGAAAACTGCAAATGAGAAATTTAAAAAGGATAGAGATAATTGTAAAACTTTTTTTGAAGAAGATATTGGGTATACAAAATGTATGAAAAGTAAAGGTTGGACAAAACGTTTATTTAATTAAAAATGAAAAACAAAATTCTACCTTTTATCAAACAGTACCCAATGAGCATCTTATTAGCGATTATTGCTCTTAATTTGTTCTCTATTGCAGGTACTTTAAAAAAGAATGGAAAGTTTGATGTTCATAAACAACTTTGCCTAAGAGAGGATGCTTTTATTTATGGAGATTATGACTATACGGATAAAAAGCTTAAATCTTTTAGAAAATCAATAGCTCGAAAACTAGGTATTCCCAGAAACCAATCAGATGAATATTGCCGAAGAATACAAAATTATTAAATAATTAGTTCCCATTAGTTCCCTTCGGGAATAGGTCGGGAAGTGACTATATCCACTGATATAACTTGGATTCTAAGAGTCGGGGCGACAGGATTCGAACCTGCGACCTAGTGCTCCCAAAGCACTTAACAACCCTAGTAGGGCACTAGGTTTTCAAGCTATAACTAATTTTCTGCTTACTTCTTCATGATTTGTCAGGACAAACCAGGATATATTTGACGGCAATTTGACGGCAAAATGAGAATTTATTCTCCTACTCCTGTAGTCGTGTAGTAACTTTAGTCAGGTGTAGTCGATTAGTAATTAATTAATTTTCTCTTTCCATCTCTAGTTTCTACTTTAGTTATTCTTAACCCAATAAAAGCAGCCCAAATAACTGCAAATAAAATTGGTAAAAAAATGATAGCAAGTTTCATCATTGTTTTAATCCTGTTATTTGCTCAAAAGAATAACCTTTAAATAAATAACAAAATATAGGTACTTTATCTAATTAAGCAGCATCATATTCATCCCTATCTTCAAGCTCTCTCATAAATCTTTTATCTACACCGTAGTTGTCTAAAAGCTCTGCTGCCATCACTATCTCAGCATCAGGTTCTTGTATATCTTTGGTTAATAAATAATTGTCTAGGAGCTCTAGATTGTTATTTTCTTTAGGAAATTTTTTTTTCTCGCTGTCTAATAGCTCTCTTATGTAGTGATATACAAGCTGTTTATCGTATCCACTTTCTCTAATTTCTTTCAACATTTCGATTGGAATTTTCATAATCGTCAACCCCTATGTGACATTTTTTAGAGGAAAATAAGCCTAAATAAGCAAGTAATAGAGCTATTTAGAGCAAATTAGAGCCTATATACGCATACTTACGAAGATATAAGAAAAAAGCAAGAAAATTGAAAAAAAACCAGTATTTTTAGAAGTTATTTTTAAGCGGTGCAAGTAGTAAGCGTTTCATTTACCCAATCAAAGAAATAATTAGGGTCATTATCTTTTCAGCAATAAATCTTTTATCCATTAAAAAAGAGGGTTTTATCCCTCTAAGTTTAGATCGACTGTCAATTAAGTTACTTTGAAAGCTAAAAACTAGATCATAAAATTAAATCCGACGGCATCTTGACGGCTCTTGCTGCCGTCAGATTTTCCAATAAAAAAGCGAGTCTGGGAAACTCGCTAGTATAACTTGGGTTTAAATGGTCGGGGCGACAGGATTCGAACCTGCGACCTAGTGCTCCCAAAGCACTCGACAACCTAAAGTGAGCACTACGTCTTTTGTATTTTCAATACTTTTGAAGTTATTAATTAAAAGTAATTCTTAATCTTTGAAGTGAATGACATCAAATTGACATCAATTTTTACCATGTTCCATTAATTTTGTTTGAACATCCGAGATATTCCTCAGTTGGGCCTTCATGTGAACAATATGTCCCATTAGTGAAAATATTGTATGAAAAAGTTGGCAGTTGGTTTTTATTAATTGCACTCATTATGATCAAACCATCTTCAGTTCCAGAACAATCAAAATCTTTGGGAAAAAATTGATAAGCTTCTTGATTAATTCTTTGGGATATTTCTTGAGCAGATAAACTGGCTAACTTTATTTCTATATTTTTTACTTTTTCAGGAAGGGAATCCCGATAATTATTGTATTTTCTATAAAGTAGTTTATATTTTGAGTGTTCAGCGTTAGTTGGCTCAAGAGATTCCATTATTTTCCAATATTCTCTTCTCCAATCCAAATGAGAAGAATTATATTTCTGTCGAACTTCTTGTATCGAGATTTTTTCTTTCCCCGCTATAAAAATTAATTTACCTGGATGAGGTAACCTCTCGCTGGAGTACATCCAGTATTTATTACTTCTAGCTTTATTATCAAGAAATTCCTTGAAAGATTTGTGTCTTGGGGATTCTGAAATTTTTGATATTTTATCTAATTCATTTTCATGATTATTCCTTTTAACTGAACAACTATTGATAAAATCTAAAATTGCGCGCTTTGCTAATAAATGATCTGGAGTTTCTTTTATTCCTACAAAGCTTGGAATTGCAAGGGCTGACAAAACTGCGAGGACAAGAGTTACAGCTAATATATCCCAAAAACTTATACTTTTATTGCTCACTTTTATTTAACCAATGAGTATTTAAATATATTTTATGCCAAATTAATTTTGACATCAAACTGACATCAAGAGAGTGATGTCAATTTTTACATTAAAAAAGCGAGTCTGGGTAACTCGCTAGTATGAATTGGTTTTTAAGAGTCGGGGCGACAGGATTCGAACCTGCGACCTAGTGCTCCCAAAGCACCCAGTACGCAATTTGCGACAGTACCCATGAGAACGAAGTGGGGCTATAGCTTATTAGTTAGTACTAATAGGATTTTTATGAGTCTCAATATTGACCTATATACAGCAAGGTATGGCATAGTTATGCAAATAATCGCTAAATAATCGCTAAGCTTCAACCTGGTGCTCTAAGGGCACTAGGTCTTATCTATCTATACTTGAATCGATTGAAAGTCGATCTAACATGGAGTGATAAAACCTTCTTTTTTTATGAAATCAACAAGAGATATTATAGATAAAGTTAATTTTATAAAGTTAATTACTCCAGCATCAATTCTTTTATTGTTGATTTCAAATTTATATCTTTTTAATAAAGTTAATTATCTTCAAAAAGAATTTTATAAACACACAAGATCTCAAAACCATCGAACTAAAAATAATATCAAAGAAATATTGGAAAGTTGCGAAACTGAATCGCATTCGCATTATGTTGATTTAGTTGGAGAAATTTATCAAAGTCAGCCTGCCATTGATTGTGATTAAAAAATGAAACGCTTCTTATTTCTTAGCCATATCATTTCTCAATTTTTAGTACCAGTTTTTGCTCACTCAGTTGATTTCACAAAACCTGTAGAAACTACATGTCTTCAAATGACATCAAATAGACCTGCAGTAGGTGGACTTGGAAAGGCTATTAAGTGGGAGATTGTAGGAAAGTGTGATGTGGAAATAGATCCTAGCAATAAAGGATTCGTCAAAAGTCTTACTGCTTATCCTTACCAATCAGAAAGGTCATCTTTTACCTTAGAACGAATTGAAGATGGACTGCACCAAGGGCTCAAACCATACCAAAATCCAAGTGGCAGATTGGTTCATTGTCTTTGGAGAACTAAAAAGCACCTCAAAGCTATTTGTGCAATTAATAATTGGCACTAGATCAAAAAAAAACAACCATGTATTTTAACTATATGAAACGCTTACTACTAACACTACTAGCTGCTATCTCTTTACCTAGTCCCATCAATGCAGAGGATTTACCAAAAAGACTTTATGGTTCATGGCAATTTACTGGAACAGCAGGTGAAGCTGTAATTGGTGAACTTACAATCACCAAAGAATATGTAGCTTATGGATCTTCTCTTAATGGAGTTTGTAGTGACTCATATAAGGTTAAAAGATTAAAAGATGATAATGACTACCCTGATAATTTACTTGAAGATACAAGAGGTTATATCTCTTACAGGACCTATAGATTAATTTTGGATAATCCTGAAAATTGCGTCCACAAAGATGATACGCTCCAAATATCTTTTGAACAAATTCCAATAGGATCCTTAAGAAATATTTATCCTGATGAACCGAAGTTTATTAATAAAATTAGTTTGGTTACTTATATAAATGGGGAATTAACTGGTTGGTTTTCAAATGGGTTTAGACTAACAGAATACATTAGAGAACCATGGTAGATAAATATTTGCCTTCAAAAAAGATTGCATTAAATAATAGAAAAACCACTCGTCCTTGGTTGGTGGGTTTGGCTTCTTTATTTTTTGGACCATCATCATTGTTCTTTTCTTTTCGTCAAAGGAATAGAGATTATTTAATAACCTATTTATTCATATCTTTTATAGTTATTGGATTCAGATTTCTATTCCCCTCCCCACCTCTAAAGGGTTCGTATTTTATCCCATTTATTAATTTCCTCTTTTATTATCCGTTTGGACCAAATTTTATTCATGCTTTCGCGCAATGGAAGGTGGCTAGCTTAACAAAAGAGAATGCCATTGATTTCAAAAATATAGATTTAAAGAAAAATAATCTCTTTGAAATTCCTCTTATTTGGGCTTTAGATAAAGTTGAATCTTTTGCAACAAGATTTCCAGAGCAAGAGACAATCGAAAGATTAGGTAATATTTTTAATCTAACGGTTACTGCATCAGAGAATATTTATGAAGAAGCAAAAAAGGGTGCGAAGAAAAGAGGTAAATCAACTCCAAATTTAGATGATTTAAATAAAATACTCTCAGAATCTTCGCTGCAAAGATTAAAGTTTAATGAAATGGGTGGTCTCGCAATAGATTATGAATATAAAGAACCTAAGCAATCAAAAAGAAAGGATCTTTTGAAAGAAAAAGGGGAAATAAAAAAAGATTCTAAAAAAATTGTTCCCAAGAAAATTTCGAATTTGAACGGAAATAATGATCTTTCAAATCTTTCGGGAGAAATTGAAAAACTTGCTGCATTAAAAGAAAAAGGTATTCTTACTGATGAAGAATTTACTGCCGCTAAAGCTAAAATTTTGAATTCTTGAAACTCTGATCACTTTGACTGATTTATTAACGTTTAAAAGATCTCAAATAATAATAGTATTGTTTGAGATTGCATCAAATGAAACTCTTACCCCCTGCTCCGCTATGAGCGACATGAGGCAGCAAAGTATTGCAAGGTATAGCAAATAATCGCTATATAATCGCTAAGTCTTATTTTTCTTATAGTTGGCAATAAAAAAGAGAGTTTGGGTAACTCTCTTGCATGACTTGGATTTGAATGAGTCGGGGCGACAGGATTCGAACCTGCGACCTAGTGCTCCCAAAGCACCCGCTAAAACAAGGAAAAATTGAGACTTATAGCTATATCAGTACTTTTGAGAAAAAGTGGGGATTACTTTTGAATAATAACTATGAATTTGAGGGAATTATGAGGGAAAAATAGTTATATCGCAGACTTTAAATTTTTATTGGCATTAACAACGTACATTCATGGAAACTAAACCAAGAGCATATATTGACCAGAGAAAACCGCCTCCGATGAATATTAATAATGTCTCTTTATTAAAAATATTTTTTTGCTTTATGATTTTTAATTTTCTTCCAATTAATAAACTTAAAAAATTAATAAAAAGACCAACAATTAAAAATGAAATTGCTGCTATGTCCCACCTATGATCACAACGAGGAAAACTAATAAAACTACTTAAAACTCCTGGAGTAACGATACCTAATGAGTAATAAAGGAAAGAAAGTTTTTTACTTTTACTCATCTTCTAACAACTATATTCTTTATTTTTGAATAACTTTGATTTGACTAATTTACCAGAAATCTCTCCATTGCAAAGTTTAGTCTTTTCATCGGCATACTTAGGTGCATTTATGAAAGCTTTTATAGCGAAGAAAGGTAATATCAATAAAACAATAATTGGTAAAAGAAGTTCGGCTATAAATCCCTCTTCTCCATTTTTTCTCATTAGGTTTTAGATAATAAACTTTGTTTTTGAATTATAAATAAATTCATTTGAGGGAATTTTGAGGGAAGGTATTTTTGAGGGAAATATATTATTAGCTGAGACTTACTGCTATAACTGATCGGGGCGACAGGATTCGAACCTGCGACCTAGTGCTCCCAAAGCACCCGCGCTACCAAGCTGCGCCACGCCCCGCTTATAAGATCTTAGTTCATAAGAGTCATCTATAAAAGACCAAATTGATAAATATTTTATAAAAAAAAGGTTTTCAGTAAAAAATATACTCCTTCTAACAATTTTGTCACTAATTTCTGACGCTTGTTTTTTAGTTGAAGGAGTGCTCCTCCAATACACTTGCGCTGCTAAAGCTTTTCAAACACCTTTTGTAAATAAGTTCTTGTTCTTTTTTGGTTTTAGCTAAAGACTTAATTACATTATTATTTTTTTAAAGATTTAGAGAAAAAATTCATACAGGGTAGAATTAGAGTTAAACCTCATAAGGTAGACCTTTAAAACTAATCCCCGAATTATGGAGAATGAAAAAGCTTATAGAATTTATTGAAACATTTAAAGATTTTCCTAGTACAGGAATTGAATTCAAAGATGTCCTTGGAATTGTTTAAGAACCAAAGATTTTTAAAGGAACTTGTTTTAAAGATTTCATCTAGTTAATTTATAAAAAATGCCGAGGCAATAATTTCTATAGATGCCAGGGGTTTTATTTTTAGCTCTGCAATTTCTTTGCAAGCATCAAAACCTATTATTGTAGCCAGAAAGCCTGGTAAGCTTCCAGGAGAACTTCTCAAAGGAGATTATAGTCTCGAGTATGGTGAAAATTCCCTTTTCGTTCAAAAAAAGCTCTTCAAAAATATAAGTCTTATGCCATTGTTGACGAATTATTGACGACAGGAGAAATGGTCAATTGTGTACCTTAATTACTTGAGAGTAATATTAAAGAAATTGTGGGAATTATAGTTGTAGTTGAATTTACAAATTTGGAAGGGAAATCAAGATTAATCTTTCAAGTTGAATCATCTTTAAGGTTATAAATTATTTATTTAAATTAAACCTATTGACCCTGCTGTAAATCCTATAATTAAAAAGAATGAAAATTCTGCTAAATCTCTTGGTAATGAATTTACTAAAATTTTAATTTGAGTCATTTGACCTTGTGCTCCTCAGGTTATTTTTTTGAAAATCTAACTTATTATTTTTAAAGCTGAGGAAAATATTTATTTTTTTTCGTTTTTCTAAAGAATTCAAAAAATTTTAAATATTTAAGATGTCACTCTTAATATATTTTAAATTTCTTTGTTATTCTTAAGGATGTTTTTGCTAAAGTAGATGCTATATTTTTTATTAAAGACTTTCCCTTTAGATGGACTATAAAAAAAAATCTTTAAAAAAGTTAAATTTAAACGAGACGTACGAAGAGATCGATAGCAGATTAGCTACAGGTTGGTATGTAGATTCAGTTGGCAGCCAAAAGAAAAAAAAATATAAAACTAAAGAAGTGAATTTTAAAATTTCAAAAAAGCTAGCCTAGTATTTATTTCCCAGGATTGTTAAATAATATTATTCTGATTTAGTTTTTAATACGATGTTCAGGTTCACAAACTGGCATGCCATTTTTTAATATGTATCAGTCGATACTTGATTTTGTTATCTCTATATCTTAATCTAGGGTGTACTTTAAAATTTCGTGTGAGGAAATTTATGAAGCTTTTTAAAAGCTTGCTCGTAGCTCCAGCGGCGTTAGGTCTTCTAGCTCCAATGTCTGCTATGGCAAATGAAATTAATTTAACTGATGTTTCCAGCTATTCTTCATCACAAGAAGTTGAAACTATTAGCGAATTTAATGCAGCTAAAGAATTAGCAGTTACTAATAGCCGTGTAGATGGCTTAGAATCAAGATTCAATAATTTTGAAGCTGGTGCTTTCTCAGAAACAACAACAGCATCATTCTCAGCTGATTTTGCAATCGGTGCTGAAGATGGTACTGACGCTGGAGATTCAGTGCAAGCCTACTATGGTTTTCAAATCGATCTAAATACTAGTTTTACTGGTGAAGATTCTTTTGATGTTTCTATTGATGCCGGTAACGGTAGTGCTTTTGAATACGACCTGAACTCTACAAGCGATGCTTTGAAAGTTGATGGTATTGCATACACTTTCCCTCTTGGCGATAAAACAACTGTTTTCGTTGGGGATGAAATGGACGGTAGCACTCTTTACAGCACAGCTTGTGTTTATGGTGGACCTTCTAACAACTTAGATGATTGTGGTAACGGTTCTTCCGCTATGGGAGTGGGTCTAGGAACTGCAGCTGGTGCAAGCTATGACATCGGTAACGGTTTCACAGCAGCAATCGGTTACACAGGAAACGGTTCTACAACTAATGGACTTTTAACTGCTGAAGGTTATGATGTATACGGCGGTCAACTATCCTATGCAGCTGATTCATACGGTGCATCTGTAACTTATGCGAACGTAGAAAGTGCTGATGATACAACTTTCTGGGGATTAAATGGATACTGGACTCCTTCTGAAGCTGGATCTATGCCTTCTGTAAGTGTTGGTTACGAAATGGGCGATCCTACAACTGCAAAAGATTCAACTCAATGGTTTGTTGGACTTCAGTGGGATGAGGCTGGACCAGGAACATTCGGTACAGCTATAGGTACTATCGGTGCTATCACAGACGATGCTCCTGAGTACTTAATGTATGAAGCTTTCTACACTTACGAAATAAATGATGGAATGTCAATCACTCCATTGATTTATATTAAGGAAACAGCTAGCAGTGATGATGATTTGACTGGTATAATGGTTAAAACATCATTCAGCTTCTAAATTTATTAACTTAATTTAGAAAATCTTACACACTTTTAAAAGACCTGCCGTATGGTAGGTCTTTTTTTATTTATGTTTGTCTGTGCCTATCAACAATTTGGTCTATCACTATTACTATATCTAGAATGTTTGCTAATATAATATATATAAATATTCTGTGTGAGGAATTTCATGAAACTTTTTCAGCGTTTTCTGGTAGCACCAGCCGCTCTAGGTCTTTTAGCTCCTATTACTGCTAATGCAAATGAAGTCAATTTAAACGCTATATCCAATTACTCTGATGTAGATAGCATTGAATTTGCAAATTCTTTTAACGACACTACTGAATTAAATACCCTAATTGCAGGTGGAGAAGGAATGGTTGAGGATCATAATCATGATTCAGATTCTTTCTCATCTACAACAACAGCATCATTCTCAGCTGATTTTGCAATCGGTGCTGAAGATGGTACTGACGCTGGAGATTCAGTGCAAGCCTACTATGGTTTTCAAATCGATCTAAATACTAGTTTTACTGGTGAAGATTCTTTTGATGTTTCTATTGATGCCGGTAACGGTAGTGCTTTTGAATACGACCTGAACTCTACAAGCGATGCTTTGAAAGTTGATGGTATTGCATACACTTTCCCTCTTGGCGATAAAACAACTGTTTTCGTTGGGGATGAAATGGACGGTAGCACTCTTTACAGCACAGCTTGTGTTTATGGTGGACCTTCTAACAACTTAGATGATTGTGGTAACGGTTCTTCCGCTATGGGAGTTGGTCTAGGAACTGCAGCTGGTGCAAGCTATGACATCGGTAACGGTTTCACAGCAGCAATCGGTTACACAGGAAACGGTTCTACAACTAATGGACTTTTAACTGCTGAAGGTTATGATGTATACGGCGGTCAACTATCCTATGCAGCTGATTCATACGGTGCATCTGTAACTTATGCGAACGTAGAAAGTGCTGATGATACAACTTTCTGGGGATTAAATGGATACTGGACTCCTTCTGAAGCTGGATCTATGCCTTCTGTAAGTGTTGGTTACGAAATGGGCGATCCTACAACTGCAAAAGATTCAACTCAATGGTTTGTTGGACTTCAGTGGGATGAGGCTGGACCAGGAACATTCGGTACAGCTATAGGTACTATCGGTGCTATCACAGACGATGCTCCTGAGTACTTAATGTATGAAGCTTTCTACACTTACGAAATAAATGATGGAATGTCAATCACTCCATTGATTTATATTAAGGAAACAGCTAGCAGTGATGATGATTTGACTGGTATAATGGTTAAAACATCATTCAGCTTCTAAATTTATTAACTTAATTTAGAAAATCTTACACACTTTTAAAAGACCTGCCGTATGGTAGGTCTTTTTTTATTTATGCTTGTTATATTCAATCAATAGTTAATTTGTAAATAGAATAATAATTCAATATTAAAATTAAATACCTATTTATATAGCCTTTTTTTGATTTTCAAAATTAATGTTTTATTGTTATTTCCTGATTTTAAAGAATTTAGTATTTAACTCCCATTTAGTTAGGAATTATAGTTTACTTTAGATTTCCATAATGCATAATGCCTCCAATATTTAAATGCTTGGTTTGTAGAAAAGATATAGAAAGATCAACAAAGACTTTTTGGGTCAAAAAAGGTCATTTGTTATGTTCTTCGTGTTTAGATGAAATAGAAAAAAAACCTTCAACATAATTGAAGGTTTAATGGTTAAACTAAATTTAAAAAGGTTTTTTTATGAGATAAAAAATAAAATATTAATTATAATCAATTATTACCTCTAAAATTAACAATAGAAATTAACGTTTTTTCTTACTGCAATATGTCAAAGATTTGCAGGAAATAAGATGTTTAAATTACTTTACTGCGGTTAAATAGAAACCTGTTAGTTCATTTATTCATGGTTAATAAAACATTAGAAATAATGCACTTTTGATAATTTATATAGGTGAAATTCTCTTCTATATAAGAACAAGTCTCTATAAAAATGCTTTTTCTTGCAACACTATCTCTAAATTTATTATTAAGTTTAGAACCAACCAGGAATAATTTGTCCAGTAGTTACATATGCACCAACAGCTGCGACGAAACCTAACATAGCGGCCCAACCATTAAAACGTTCTGCTTCAGGAGTCATGATAATTAAAAAAGAAATATATTAATTATTATAACAGTAAATGTAAATCTTTGTAAAGTTATTAATGGATTCCATGGAATATTCTAGTCAGCTTTATACTAATTAAGTCTAGATGTACATATTTGATACATTTATTTAACAAATATGTATTACTTCTTGTCCCAAAAAGGATTTTCAAAATTGGAAGAGGCTAATTCATCGTTTGTTAAAGCTGGTCTGAAATTAAAAGAGATATTAAAATTTTTTCTCCACATATTAAAAATCCTGAAAAGTGTACTTACATTTGCCACTTTACAAACTATAACTCCTGAGCCGTTTTGAGGGGTATGAGCGATACATTGCAATTCAAAGCCATCAATACTTTCGTTCAACTTTCCTTCATTCAGGTATTGACAAAATTCATTTGTAGCAAATAATTGATCTTCGTTGCTTTGAAATGACCAATCGATTACATATAACTGCATAAATTTGATAATTTATTATTTTAAATAGACTTAAGAATCTAATCTTTTAAGACCTTCTGGATTATAAAAAATATACTCAATTTATTAAATGTGGGTCGCCTGAGATTCGAACTCAGGACCAGCCGGTTAAAAGCCGGATGCTCTACCGCTGAGCTAGCGACCCATTTGTAAAATTGAGTACATATGAAATTATCCCTTTTTAAGGTAAAAAAAACAACTTAATATCCTAAGTTGAACAATTGAAATACAATTCTTAACTTATGATATAAAATTTAAAAATACTCTCTTTATTTGCAGATGATAGGTAAAATGATATATGAATTATTGAATATTTAAAATGTTAAGAGCCATTGTAGTTTTCGCACCAATTATTGCCGCATTAGCTTGGGTTGTCTTTAACATCCAAAAACCTGCGAGAGAACAATTTAACAGAGACTTTTTGGGAAAGGACTAATTTGATTTGATAAATAAACAAGTAATTGTTATAGGTGCAGGACTAGCAGGTTGTGAAGCTGCTTGGCAGATAGCTAATTCAGGTATATCAGTAAAACTTGTAGAGATGAGGCCCCTTAATTCAACGCCAGCCCACCATACTAGTGAATTCGCAGAATTAGTTTGTAGCAATAGTTTTGGCGCTTTGAGCACTGATAGAGCGGCAGGTTTGCTTCAAGAAGAATTGAGAACTTTTAATTCTTTGATAATACAAACAGCGGATAAATGTTCTGTTCCGGCAGGAGGAGCTTTAGCAGTCGATAGATCAAAATTTAGCAAATTATTAACACAGATATTATCTAGTCATCCTCTTGTAAAAATAAAAAGGTTTGAACAACTTGATCTCCCAGATAAAAAAAATATCACTGTAATTGCAACTGGACCATTAACTTCAAAAAAATTAGCTAATAAAATAAAGAAATTTACTGGTTTAGATTCTTGTCATTTTTTTGATGCAGCAAGTCCTATTATTTTTGGGGATACTATTGACTATAAAATTGCTTTTAAGGCAAGTAGATACGATAAAGGAGATCCTGCATATTTAAATTGTCCAATGAATAAAATGGAGTATTTAAATTTTAGAAATGCATTGCTAAATGGAGAACAGGCTACTTTAAAAGATTTCGATAAAGTATCTGCAAATTTTTTTGAAGCTTGTTTACCCATAGAGGAAATAGCTAGAAGGGGTGTTGAAACGATGAGATATGGACCTTTGAAATCTATTGGCTTATGGAATCCAGATTGGGGGGATTTATTTGATAAGGAAAATAGATTAAAAAAAAGACCGCATGCAATTGTTCAATTAAGAAAGGAGGATCTTGAAGGTAAATTATTAAATATGGTAGGTTTTCAAACTAATCTCAAATGGTCAGAGCAAAAAAAAATATTTAGGATGATACCAGGCCTAGAAAAAGCTGAGTTTGTACGTTTTGGAGTAATGCATAGAAATACATTTTTAGAATCTCCAAAATTAATATTACCAACACTTCAATTTTTGAATAGAGAAACTCTTTTCGCTGCAGGACAAATAACAGGCACAGAGGGATATGCCGCTGCTGCTGCTGGAGGCATGTTGGCTGGATTAAATGCTTCTTTATTAGTGAAAAATAAAAGTCTAGTTACTTTTCCCAACGAATCAATGATAGGTTCTTTAATGAATTTTATAAGTAATAGAAACGAAATAATGTCTAATCAGAAAAAAAATAAATTTCAACCAATGCCTGCTTCATTTGGTTTGGTCCCAGAATTAACTAATAAGATAAAAGATAAAAAATTAAGATATAAGCAGTATCAAGAAAGATCGCTAAAGGCATTGCAAGAATTTAAAAAAGTATTAGATTCCTCTTTTGAAAATGATCATTTACTTGTTGAGATTAATTAAAATGAATTATTCGGGAAATTAAAAATGAAGTTAAATAAAGAAAATTTTGATGCAATTATTGTTGGCTCAGGAATAGGAGGTTTAGTAACAGCTTCGCAATTAGCTGCTAAGGGGGCCAAAGTTCTCGTTCTTGAAAAATATATTATTCCAGGGGGAAGCGGAGGCTCTTTTAAAAGAAAGGGTTATACTTTTGATGTTGGAGCATCAATGATTTTTGGGTTTGGAGAGAAAGGTTATACAAATTTATTAACTCGTGCTTTGAAAGATGTAAATGAGAAATGTGAAACTATTCCTGATCCTGTTCAACTTGAGTATCATCTTCCAAATAACTTTATCATTTCTGTAGATAAAAGTTATCAAAAATTTATCAGTAAACTATCAACTAGGTTCCCAAAGGAAAAAGAGGGCATAAAAAAATTTTATGGCACTTGCGAAAAGGTTTTTAATTGCTTAGATTCAATGCCTCTCTTATCAATAGAAGATCCTAGTTATCTTTTTAAGGTATTCTTTAAGGCGCCATTAGCCTGCTTAGGCTTGGCTAGATGGCTCCCAATAAATGCAGGAGATGTTGCAAGAAAGTTTATTAAGGATCCTGAACTTTTAAAATTTATAGATATCGAGTGTTTTTGTTGGTCAGTAATGCCAGCTCTTAAAACTCCTATGATCAATGCTGGAATGGTTTTTACTGATAGACATACTGGAGGAATAAATTATCCAAAAGGGGGGGTTGGCAAGATTGCAGAGAAATTAGTTTCTGGGTTGGAAAGACTTGGAAGTAAAATACGTTACAGAGCTAATGTGACAGAAATACTATTACAAGATGGAAAGGCAGTAGGAGTAAAGCTACAAAATGGAGAAGAAATTTACTCGAATATTATTGTATCCAATTCAACAAGATGGGATACTTTTGGGCTTAATAATCTTAAAAAAGGATTAATTAAAAGTGATCAAGTACCAAAAAGTGAAAATAAGTGGTCGAAAACTTATAAGCCTTCACCATCTTTCGTCTCAATTCATCTTGGGGTTACAAAAGATTTAATAGATAAAAGCTTTAATTGTCATCATATAATTGTTGAGAAATGGGATCAATTAGAAAATGAAAAAGGGGTAATTTTCATCTCTATACCTACATTACTAGATCCTTCTTTGGCTCCAGAAGGTAAACATATTATCCATGCATTTACTCCTTCATCAATCGAAGAATGGGAGAATCTCTCACGAGAAGATTATCTTAAAAAGAAGCAAGTTTATTATTCATTACTTATAGAAAAAATTTCTAAAATAATTCCTAACTTAGATCAAAATATTGATCATAAAGAGATTGGGACTCCAAGAACTCATAGAAAATTTCTTGGGAGATTCGAAGGCAGTTATGGACCAATTCCTAATAAAAAATTGCTTGGACTACTTCCTATGCCTTTCAATACTACAAAAATCAAAAACCTTTATTGCGTTGGAGATTCATGTTTTCCAGGACAAGGTCTTAATGCAGTTGCTTTTAGTGGTTATGCTTGCGCTCATAAAATAGGATCAAAATTAAATATAAATAGTTTTAATTTACCAGACTAAAAAAGATTAATCAGATGATAGAAAAGTTCAAAACTCTTTTTTTTGTTAAAAGTTCCTTAATTTCATTATATTTAGCACTTACATTTCCTATCCCGTTTATTTCAAATGAAAAATTAAAAATATTCTCAATAATTACTTTTGTCTTCGGATTCTTTTTGATTATAAATATTACCAATGATTATGTGAATACCTGTGATAAAAAAATTTCCTATAAAACAAGCTTTATTTCTAAAATCTTTGGGAAAAAAGATTGGGAAATCTTTTGGAAAGATATTAAATTAATTAAATCTTTGCCGACCAGCCAGGGAAGTAATGTTTATTATTTTATCAGTAATAAAAATGAAAGTTTTCTAGTTCCACAAAGGGTTGAAAATTTAGAAAGGTTTGTATCTATAATTGAGGAAAAGACAAAATTAGATATCGATGAAATATCATACATTTCACCTTTATGGACATATAAATTACTAACTTATTTATCTATATTAATGATTATTGGTGAAATAATAGCTTTTACAATTTAAATATTATCAATACTAAATCTATATCCTTGCTGCCGAACAGTAGTAATTCCTCCTCCTTCTCCTAATCCTGCTTGTTCTAATTTTCTACGCAATGTCAGAACTTGAGTGTCTACAGATCTTGGCCCCCCGCTAAATGGCGGCCATGCTAACCTTAGAAGCTCTTGACGACTTCGAACCATACCAGGAGGCATAAGTAATGCACAAAGTAATGCAAACTCTCTAGGGCTCAATTCTACAGGTTTTTCGCTTAGGGTGACTTGCCTTAAAAGTAAATGAACCTCTAAAGGACCTACTGCAACTTTCTCCTGTAAACCTATACGACCTCTCTTTAGTAGAGTTCTGCATCTTGCTGCTAACTCCTCTAATCCAAAAGGTTTTCTTAGGACATCATCAGCACCCTCATCTAATAAGCTGACTAATGCCTCCACTCCAGATCTCGCTGTTAGAACAATAACTGAGCAACCCAATTGTTGAGCTAATCTCATTGCGGTATTTTGCTCCAATATCTCAGCACTGATAAGTAAGTCAGGAGACTGTTCTCTGCATAAGTCAACAGCTTCCGATGCTGATCCTACAGCGGCAGCTAAATGACCGTCTTGACGAAGTCTTTGTACTAAGACTGTTCTTAGTGTGGGGTGAGGTTCAACAACAAGAACTCTCGAAGGGGTTTGAGAGGTCGAAGGCAATTGGGAGCTGCCAGGAGCTGAAGCTAAGATTTGCTCAGTTGATTGCATTCTTAATTACTGTTTGGCCAGGCAATTTTTTATCATCCTTAATAAGGTATAACAAATGCTAAATAAAAATCAGAATCTATCTAATTATGACATCATTTGAAAATCCAATAGCAATTCGCCATTTTCAATCAATTTGCGATAGTTGCCAAGACCTAGTTACTAGATATCATACTCCTTCTGACTTGAAATTATATAGTGATGGTTATCTCCAAGCCTTAAGGAATTGCAATAGTTTAGAGCTAAAAGACCAAGATAAATTAGAAGGATTAATTGAAAGATGGATCTTAGATCCGTCCAGCTTTATAAATCCAGATGGCGATCAAAATAAAGGTTTTTTTGATAAAAAAAAGATTTAAAATATTAATTTTTATTAACTAAATTTAGTATTTATACTTAGTAAATATTTTAAGAGGCTAATGCTATTTCGATCTTTTCTTTCAATGTACCTGAATTGTACATCTCGATAAGAATATCCGAACCTCCTAAGAATTCTCCTTTCAAATAGACTTGAGGAATTGTTGGCCATTCCGAATACTCTTTAATCCCTTCTCTTATTTCAAAATCACTTAAGACATCAAAAGTATTAAATGCTACTCCAAGTGAATTAAGAATTTGAACAACATTATTTGAAAAGCCGCATTGAGGCATTATTTTAGTACCTTTCATAAAAACCATTACTGGATTAGAGTCGATAAGGTTTTGAATTTTATTTTTAGTAAGGTTTTCCATAGTTTAATTAGGAGTTTCTGTTTTAAGTGCTAACGCATGGATAGCCTCTGAAGCTAATTCATCTTTTAGTGCAGAATAGACTAGCTGATGTTGCTTCACTAATGATAATCCATTAAATTCAGATGAAATTACAGTTACTTGCAAATGATCATCTCCTTTTAGATTCTCAACATAAACTTCAGAATCAACAATTTTTTGCTTTATTAAGCTAATTACTTTACTTTTAGTAGCCATTATTGATTTCTATAATCCTCTATAGGGTGTTTCAACAAATCCAAGTTGGAACAGATTTTTATAAGCTTCCTTACCTTCTGAGCTAGTAGGCGACATTAACCTGATTATTTCCACAAGTAAAGGCACAGCGACTTCGGGTTGATTTTTGCTTTTATATAAAGCTGCTAATCTTTTATTTGATTCTGCCCAAATTTTTAATGATTTCTTACCTTTTTCTGCCATCTCCTTTGGGATCCTGGCATCTAACCCTCTAAACGAGCCATTTAAATCCCCGTAAAATCCTGCTAGTTGTTTTGCTAAATTTCTTGCTTTGTCAAAAGATTCTTTGGCTTTATCAAACTCACCAGCTTTTATTAGGGTATCTCCTTCTTTTAAGAAGTCTTGTATGTTAGTAATTGAGAGTTTTTTATTAGTATTTGAAAGGACTTTATAATTATTTGGATCATCACCATCTGCATAAAGATTATTTGTTGGGGAAAATATTCCCAAAGAGATAAAAATAATTGGAATTAATTTTAAGAATTTCATATTCTCGTATTTGCTAATTCCAATACTAACTGATTATGGATTCATCTACCGACAATTTTTAATGCTTCTTTTTCAGCGGTTCTCATTTTTTCGTTCAATATTTTATTAAACTCATTTATAGACATGTTTGTATGGTCATTAATGATTAATGGCTCTCCAAAACATAGAGAAACTTTACTTCTAAACTTTGGAGATACCTCGCTGTAAGCTATACCAATAGGAACTATAGTTATAAAGTTTGTTTTTTTTATAGCTAATTTAGCTAATCTATAGAGCCCTTCTTTTAGTATTATTTTTTTTCCATATTTATTGATTTTTCCTTCTGGAAAAACAACCAACTGTTTTTTTTTGACTATCAAATTAACAGCATACCGCAAAACAGAAAGAGAAGGAGATATTTGATTTATTGAAAAACAACCAAGTCTTTTTAAAAACCAACCCTGAATACCTTTCATTTCGGATTTAGTAACCATGAATCTACAATCATTTTTGGTTACTCTCCTTCCCATTGCCATAGTAAGCATTAATCCATCCCATCTCGATCTATGGGTTGGAGCTAAAATAATGGAGCTATTGTTTGGGATAGGTAATTTATTATTAATTATTTTCCTCTCTTTAAAAAATATTTTCATAACGATATCTTGAGTTATAAACATTGCGAATGGACCCAAAATTGGGTTAATTTCTCGCCAGATATTAATAGTTTTATTCTTCAAATTCAATTTACTTTATATTAATAAACTATACGTTTGTAATTTTTTATTAGCTAGAATTGGGCGGTTACTAAATTGTCTAAAACAAAGAGTTATCAATTTATGGCAACATTAGGAGTAAATATAGATCATATTGCAAATGTCAGGCAGGCTAGGCAGACCGTAGAACCAGATCCTGTTCAATTCGCTTTCTTAGCGGAACTAGGCGGTGCTGATTCCATAACAGTTCACTTAAGAGAAGATAGAAGGCATATACAAGACAGAGATATATATCTTTTAAAAGATACTATTAAAACTAAACTCAATTTAGAGATGGCAGCGACTGAAGAAATGTTGAGAATTTCTAAAAAGTTACTACCAGATTATGTAACACTCGTACCAGAGAAAAGAAAGGAAATCACAACAGAGGGAGGGTTAGATGTCAGAAATAATGAGAAATACCTTAAAGGCTACGTTAATAGTTTAAAAAGTTCTAATATTGAAGTAAGCGCATTTATAGATCCTGCAAATGATCAGATTAATTCTTCAGGAGAAATAGGATTTGATTTTATTGAATTACACACTGGCAAATATGCTGATCAAAAAGGCCAAGATCAATATGTAGAGCTTCAAAAAATTATTGAATCTTCCTATTATGCCGTTGATCTTGGATTAGTTGTTAATGCAGGGCATGGGCTAAATTATCAGAATGTAAAAAATATTGCATCAATTAACAATATTAATGAGTTAAACATTGGTCATAGTATTGTTTCAAGGGCTTTAGCGGTAGGTCTAGAAAGAGCTGTACGCGAAATGAAGACTTTAATTTCAATAAATTAATTATTTAAAATGACAACTTATTTTTTCGTTGCAGCTAGTGAGAAATTTTTAACAGTTGAAGAACCTCTTGAAGAGATTTTAAAAGAAAGGATCAGAAACTATAAAGAAAACAAAAAGGAAATAGATTTTTGGCTTTTAAAGAATCCATCTTTTTTGAAATCTTCGGCATTTTTAGATTTATCTAAAAAAATCCCTAATACTCCAGCAGCCGTTATCTCTACAGATAAAAAATTTATTACCTTCTTAAAGCTTCGTTTAGAATTTGTTGCTGTAGGAGAATTTGAATGTCCTAATAGCGAAATTAATGACCCTTTTAAAGTTGAGTAAAAAAATAATAAAAGAAAATTGCTAAATATTTATAAATCAAACAAAATTGAAGTTATTACTGAGCTATTAGCAAAAGAATTAATAATTAGCCCCCCTTTCTTAACAGAAAAACTAGATGTAGCAGTTCCTAATTATTTTTTAGGGAAGTGGTTGTGGGACCAAATAACAATAAGTAATCAAATAAGTGCTCTCTATGAATTTAAGACCATATCAAGTTATACCGAAGCATTATTAACAAAAATTTTCCCGGCAATTGATATGGGAGTCTGGAATTTTGATTCAATAAAATGGGGAATTATAGATTCATTTGAAGAATTATCTAGCTATAAAGAATCTTTACCACTTAGTAATTGGATTAATAAATACTTAAACAATAAAAAGATAATTGATGGCGATATTCACAACTTAACCAAAAAGATTGCAAATAATTTTATTGAGTATCTAATTTTCAGGCCTGAGATGATAGCTAATTGGCATAGATATGAGTTGAGTTCACTAGATCTTTTTAATAATTTAAATTCAAATGAATATTGGCAACCAATTTTATATAAATTACTTGAAAAAAAAATGACCGAGAAACCTTCATGTTTATACATGATTGACATAATCAATAATATTAAAAAAATACATAATGAAGAAAATCTAATACCTAGACAAATATATATTATTTCTGATAACAATTTATCAAGATTACATGTTAGCTTTTATTCTAAATTAGCAGAATTTACTAAGGTTAATTTATACTTACTCTCTGCTGGAGATAATTTGTGGAATAGAATAAATTCTCTTGAAGGAGAGGTTGATTTTAGTTCTATTGAGAGCAAATTTAATTTAAATAATTCAAATATCGAAAAAATTTTTGGCAAATTTGGAGCTAATTATCAGAAATTAATTGAGGAAACTTCTAATATTGAAAATATAAAGATAAATAATAATTCAATATATATTGATCCAACGTTTAGTTTTACAAGTGAGAAGGATATACCTTTGATTAATCAAATACAGAAAAGACTAATTGATAATAGTCAAGATGATTTTATGATAAATGAAAAGGATGAGTCAATTATTTTTAGGGAGCATTTTAATCAATTAAGTCAATTAGAGTATGTAAGAAATAAAGTCATAGAAATATTAGAAACTTGCGATGATGTTAAATACAGTGATATCGCTATAGTATCTCCTCAAACTAGTTTAATAAAACCTTATCTTAGGTATATTTTTAATAATGAATTAATAAACGGACAAAAGCTACCTTATTTATTTCTTGAAGAGAATTATGAAGATTCTTCAAATGTATATAATTTCTTACTTGATATTATTGAATTAGCAAATGAGAAAATTACGCTTGAAAAAATAGAATATTTTCTTTCTAAAAAAGTTAATCAGAATATTTTTGATTTTGATATTGCTGAGAAAAATGAGATTATTTTAATATTAAATGAAGTTGGTTTTCATTGGGGATTAGATACTAACGAAAGGTTGGGTGAAGAAAAAAATACTTTAGAGTGGTGTATAAATAGAATTACTTTAGGTCTAGTTTATGATGAAGAATTTAGTTTAAATAATTCTAACCTTAAATCATTTACCCCTAAGAATTCAAGCTTGGACTTGAATAAATGGGTTAAAATATTACTTCAATTAAAACAATATATTAATTTACTAAGAGGATCTTTTAATTATTCAGATTGGGTTAAAAAGATTAAATTTATACTTAATAAAATTAGAAATTTTAATGAGAATTTCAATTTAGATATATATGAAATAAATAGAAGTCTTGATAATTATTTAATATCTTCAACATCTGATCAAGTAATTGCGTTGAATGTTTTTAGAGAAATATTAATTACATTTATAAATAAACTTAACTATAGAAATCAATCTTATATAAATAAGATATTAGTAAGTGATATTGAGAAGGTTAGGCTAATTCCTCGTAAGATTATTTTCCTAATTAATATGAATAGTATTTATTATCCAAAATTATCGAGTAATGAAAATATAAATTTGCTAAATAAAAAATACCTTCTTGGGGATCCATCTTCTTTTGATAGAGAAAAATACTTTTTCCTAGAGTTATTAATTTCCTGTAGAAAGCAACTTATAGTTTCTTGGGTTAATAATGATAAAGATAATAAAATATTAGATATTTCCTTCCCTATTAAGGAACTAATAAACTATTTAGAGAGCTTTTTAACTGTAAAACAAAGAAAGTCCATAATCAAATACTTTGATTATGAGAAAGAAGAAGTTGTTAATCCTAATAATAATAATTTTTTAAAAAGTCAATATTCTTTATTAAACAAAATAGATTGGGAAGAAAAATTTTATGATAGTAAAGACTTTAAATTATCTGAATTAATTTATTGGTTTAAAGCTCCTCAGCTCTATTGGCTCAATAAAAAGAATATTTCTCCTAAAGGAATATTTAATCATCACCCAGATGAGGAGTATGTAAGTAATTTACAGAAATTTAAACTAGTTACTAAAGTTATTCAGAAACTAGAAATTGATAATTATGACATTATTGATGAATTAAAAAATTTAAATATAAACGAACAATTTATTGAAAATGGAATTATTGCCCCAAGAAATAGTATTTTTACAAAAGAAAAAGAGATACAAGATCTGTTAGGAAGTTTAGCTGAAAATTTGAGTAAAGATAAAAATATAAAAAGAGTTTACGTTAAATCAAATTCAAATAAAGAAGAATATTTCATTTCTGATAATGTGGTAATTGAATTGATTCATTCCAAACTTAGTTTGAAAAGTCTTTCAGAAGCTTGGATTAAGTTACTCTTTATTTCTTCTTTAGAGAAGAAGATAACGAAGACAAAAGTAATTTTTAGAAAAGAAAATCAATATAAATCAGAAATTCTTCAAACACCAAGCCAACTCGAATCAAAGAAAATATTAGAAGAATATATAAATATTTTTAAGAATTACTCTGATAAATGTTTACCCCTCCCTCCAGAAAGTACATATAAATATGTAGAAGCAAAAATGCAACTGAAAAATGAGAAAAAAGCTTTTTCTGATAAATGGATAGGAAATAAAACATTTACTAAAGGAGAAAGAGATAATAGTGTAATTCAAATGTGTTTTGGAAATAAAAAAGAAGGAGACTTCTTTTTTGGAAATGATAAATTTGATGATTTGTCATTCAGATTATATGGCCCCTTATTTGAGGCATTAAAAAATAAATAATGTCTAAATTTCAGTTGAAAAGATTTCTTAAGAAATCTTATGAATTTTCCCTAGTTCTTTTACAGTTCTTCATCATTATTCTTCATTTTATTCATTTGGAATTTATTCCTAAGAAAGAAATAATGCAAGTTAATTCCATCTTTAGTTTTGTGGGTTTCTTACTCATCATAATCTCAACAATTGTCATGTTAATTTCAATTAAAGACTTAGGTAGTAATTTATCTCCTTTCCCAAGACCTATAGTCAATGGCAATCTAACTACTTCAGGTATTTATAGTTTCATTAGACATCCTATGTATTATTCTTTAATACTGATATCTTTTGGTTTTTTTATTACTAAATTATCTTTTTATCATTTAAGTTTAACAATAAGTCTTGCTTTAATAATTAAATTTAAGATAATTTTAGAAGAGAAATATTTAAATAAAAAATTTAAAAATTATTTTATTTATACCGATAAGGTTAAATATTAACTTAAAGAAGATATGGATATTAACAAAATTAAATTAGATAATAATTTTAAATTAATAGAAGCAAGTGCTGGAACTGGGAAAAGCTTTACTTTGGCTCACTTAGTTTTAAGAAATGTATTGGAGAAAAAGATTAAACCAGAGGAAATACTTTTATTAAGTTTCACGAAAAATACATGTACAGAATTAAGAGATAAAATACTTTCAAGATTTTGTAAACTCAAATTATTTTTACAGAATCCGGATGGAATCGAGTTAGATAATACTCTTTTAGAATGGTATAAAAACTTTCAAAAGGAAGAAACGAATCCGAAAAAAATAATATTTGATATTGATAATTTTATTAATGCTATTTATAAACTTAAAGTCACGACCTTCCATGCTTTTTGTAATAATATTTTAGAGGAATTTAGTATAGATATAGGCTCAGCACAAGATCCATTTATTGAAAACAATATAGATAATTTATACCAAGATATAATCGATGATTTATGGATTGAGCAATTTCAAAATCTTGATCCAGAGATAATTTCTGCAGTTAATCAAAAAAAAATAAGTTCTATATATGGAAGTAAAATTAATAAATCATTTTTTGTTGAAATTTTAAAAAATATTGATCAAGAAAACATTTGCAAATTTGAAATTATTAATAAATATAAGAATATTGATATATCAAATTATTTAAAAGAATTTTTACATATAAATTGGAAAGCGTTTTGTGTTGAATGGAATAATAATGGGGAGCAATTATATCTTAAACTTATTTCATTAGGGAAATTAATAAAGGAAATTGGATGCAAAAGTCAGGTATATTCGTCCAAGCCAAGAAACAATAAGTTTAATCAAATAACTGAATGGATAGAAGAGATTAATAAAAGGCTTAATTCAGAAGATATAAGTCAACTTTTATATGATATTTCAAATGAAGATCTTTTATTTAAATATTTTTATAATAAGAATATCAATAAAGAAATTAATAAATTTGATCTAAGTCTAGATTTTAGTAGGTTTAAATTACTTCAAGATAAAATTTATAAAATTAAAGAAGGCTTTTATACTGAATTTGTAAGAATATTTATCCAATTAGCTTATATAAAACTAATTACCTTAAAAAGAAGTTTATCTATTTTTAATTTTAATGATCTTATAAAGTCTGTTGAGAAAAAATATCTAGGATCAGATCTTACTAATGATAAAAGTCTTTTAGAAATTCAAAATAGATTTAAATGTGTTTTAGTAGATGAGTTTCAAGATACAGATAATATTCAGTGGAGCATAATAAAAAAATTCTTTTGTACAAAAAATCACTTTTTACTTTGCGTTGGAGATCCAAAGCAGGCTATTTATAAATTTAGAGGTGGAGATATTGAAACTTATTTAGAGGCTAAATCTGATGCCATTGAAGTTTTTAGTCTTACAAATAACTTTAGATCATCAAATAAATTACTTGATGTTATTAATAATCTATATAAAAATGGACTTAAAGAATCAAAACTAGAATATAAGAATTTAAACTCTAAACTTAATAAAAATTTTAATCATAAATTTGATTTTAAGAATGTATTTGAAATTGTAGAATTTTCAAGCAAAGAAGTTTATATTGAAGATCTTGTCACTAAATATATAGTTAGTTTTCTTTTAAATAATAATGAAATTGATATTAATAAAATTTCAATTCTTACCTTGTATAATTCTCAATGTTTAGAATTAAAAAATAAATTAATAAAGTTAAATATACCGTGCCAGATTAAAAATAAAAAAAATATATTTGATACTGAAGCCAGTACTCTATTAGTCTTATTTATTGATTCTATATTATATCCAAGGCGTTATAGGAATATAAGTTTGTTGGCTACTTCTAAATTTATAGAAATAGATATGGCAGAATTAATTGATCATCATATTAGTAAAAAAATTGAAATTTTAACTAATCAATGTATTTCATGGTCTTTGGAATTAAAAGAGAAAGGTTTTTTAACCCTTGTTAATGAACTCATTATTAATTACAAGTCATCCTCAATTATATGTGATGCAGATTTATACTCGAATCTATTTCAATTGTCAGAGATAATTGAAATAGAATTAATCAATAATGACTTTAATCTAAATAAAGTATTTAAGTGGTATCTAAACCAATTAGATGATTCTTTAAGGAGTTGTACTGGAGAAGACTATTTTACGAAAGATTATAATCTTCAAAATGGAATTAATCTTTCGACAATTCATAATAGTAAGGGACTTGAATATGAAATAGTTTTGTGTCCCTACTTATCTAATATTTCCAATAAATCAAATAAAACCAAAGGCCCAATTTGGAAATCAAATTTTGACCGGTCTATATATATCAATATTTCTAATAATTACAGTAAGGTAGAAGAATTTAAATTAATAGAAGAAAGAGATTTATTTAAAGAAAGTGAAAGATTGATTTATGTGGCGCTTACCAGGAGTAAATATAAGCTCATTATCTTTAATGATATTAATAATATAAATAATATTTTTAATAATGATTTGTTACCAAACCTAGAAAATATTAATTTTCATAATTCTAAAATTGAACATAAAATAGAGGCAATGAATATTAGAGAAATTTCTAATAAATTTAATATTAATGGTTTGAAGAATAATCTTTGGAAAATAAATAAAGTCAATACAAAAAAACCTAAAAAAATTCCTTCTGAAGAAGTTATTTCTTTCTCAAGTTATTCCTCATGGATCCGTAAAGAAAAAAAAACAGACTCTGCTTCCAATCAATACAAGGATTATGAAGATAATATCTCAATTATTAATAATTCCCAAGATAATAATTTAGATAAATCAAATAATTATTCCAAATACTTAACTCTCTCCAATCCCTTAAGTGATTTTCCTAAAGGAACTATTGCTGGTACATGTTTGCATAAAATAATAGAGAGATTTGATTTTCAAAATGATAACGCCGATAAATTACTTGATTTAATTAATGAAGAATTAAATTTCTTTCAAATTGATACTTCTTTAGCATTAAATGTAAGAGAAGGTATATTGCGAATCATAAACGTCTCGCTTGGAAGGAAATTATTAAATAAAAAATTAATTGATATCTCTTCAAATAATATTCTAAAAGAGGTTAAGTACAATTTAACACTTTCTTATAATGGGAAAAATATTAATTCTTATGATATTTCCAAATGCTTTCTATTGGATCAAGAATTTGAATTTGGTAAAAGCTACTCAAACAAAATTAATGATCTACAAATTCTAAATAAAGGTTTTCACTCAGGTTGTATTGACTGTTTAGTTCCTATTGGTAATAAGTTAGAGGATAGTAAATGGTGGGTAATCGATTGGAAAAGTAATTTTATTTCTGGAAGCGAAAATAGTGATTGTTTACCTGGAAACTATAACTATGAAAATATGAAAGAAGAAATGATTAAACATCATTACCCATTGCAATCTCATCTTTATCTATTGGCATTACATAGATTATTAAAGTGGAGATTAAAAAATTATCAACCTAAACATCATCTTGGAGGATATGTATATTTATTTTTAAAGGGATTGCCTGACAAAAAGTTATTTGAAAAATCTGTTGAGAAAGATATTTCTCCAGGGGTTTTTATTGGCCAGGCTCCTATAAATAGAATTAATTATTTAGATAAACTTTTTTAGAATGAATCATACTAATTTGGATATAGAAGCATTTCAATATAATCATATATTTAATCTCCTCCAGGATATTTTTGGATTTAATGAAATAAAATATGGAGATTTCGTAAAAGATACTTTAAAAATATTATTAGAATTTGAGAAAAATGGTGAAACTATTGTAGAGGTTGATAAAAGGTTAATATTATTTGATTTATTAAAAGATGGATGGCCTAATGAACATTTAGCAGTTCTCAAAGATTTAGGATTATTAAACTCCTTTAATTCCCCATTCATATTTAGTGATAGGAAATTATCATTAGCAAAATGGTCGGGAAAGATAAATAGAGTTATAAATATCTTCTTAAAGAAAATAGATAAAATTCCAATAAAAAAAAATGATGATAATAAACTTCATCAAATAAAACATATTTTTAAAAGTTCTAATTTAGTATTTCTTCAAGGAGGACCAGGAACAGGTAAAACTACTTTAATTATAAATTTTATCTTGCATTCTTTGAAAAGTGAAAGTTTTTTAAATATAGGACTCGCAGCACCTACTGGAAAAGCTACCTCTAGACTAAAAGAATCTCTTAATGAACAAAAAGATATTTTTTTTAGTAAAAGTCTTGATCAAATAGAATGTCAAACTTTACATAAATGGATTTTTAATTCTAAACATAAAGATATTAAATTAAAATTTAAATTAAAGGAATTAGATATTTTTATTATTGATGAAATGTCAATGGTAAATATTGATATTATTGAATTAATTTTAGATTTATTAGCTAAAGATTGTAAAATAATCTTAGTTGGTGATAGAAATCAATTACCTCCAGTAAAAAATTCTTCTATTTGGAATTATTTATTCGAATATTCTGATAATAAGGTAATAAAATCTTGTATAGTTAATCTCAATAAAACTTATAGAAATAGTGGGGATATTGAATTACTTAGTAATCTTATTTTTAATAATAGAAATTCCTTATTTCAGAAAAAGATCAAGGAATTAGAAAATGGTAAAAAATCAAAAGAAGTTAATATCTTAAAAAGCATTAATAAGAATATTCCTCTAGGTCTATTAAATGAAATTGAAGTTTATATAAATAAATTACGAACTTCAACATCAAAATTAAGTAAAAAAGAATATATCTTTCAAAATTCAATTGGAGATTTAATGAGCTATGAAAAAGACTTAATAAATAATATTTTTAAAGATTTACAAAGTCACCTTATCCTTTGTGAGAAGAATACTGGGACATGGAGCGTAGAGAATATAAATGATATAGTTTTAGGCCAGAGAAAACCCTATGATCTTATTAACCTTGAAGAAGGGATCCCCATAATGTGTACTGAAAATAATAACGAACTCGGAATTTCAAATGGAGATATTGGAGTTTTAATAGGAAAAAATGAAAAACGAAAATTTCTTTTTAGGAAATTTAATGATAATAATGATCTTGTAGTTGACTTTATTGAGCCATCAACTCTAGATAAAGTCGTGCCAGCAATAGCTATCACAATTCATAAATCTCAAGGAAGCGAATCTGAAAAAGTAAGTATTTTGTGGACTCAAAAATCTCAAAATAATAAATACAAGGAAGATCTTAAAGTTAATAGTAAAAAAATGTTTTTTAGAGATAGTTATGAGAAGAGATTACTCTATACCGCAATTACAAGAGCAAAAGATTTTTTGGATATTTATTTTTTGAATTAAGTTTTAATTTCGAGAAATCAGATTTATCTTTACCTCCAGATGTTAGATTAGTAATTCGGCTCTGAAAGGCTAGTCAACAATTTAAGATTCTTTAGATAAATGTTGAATGCCTGATCAGTAGATAATCAGGCATTTTAATGACTTCAAATAAAGAAAATCAATTAGTAGAAAAAAATGATGATAATTTGGGGGTAAAAAATATCTCTAAAGATCATTCAATTGAATCGGAAAAAAAAATAGAAGTTATCGAAGATGAGAGTTCTCATAAAGAAGAAGATATTTATAATGGATTTGCTTGCTTTGGATTTAATAAATTAATATTAAATTCACTAGAAAGTAAAGGATACAAAACTCCTACACCCATACAAAAAGCAGCAATTCCAGAATTAATGCTTGGAAGAGATTTGTTAGGACAAGCTCAAACGGGTACAGGTAAAACAGCCGCCTTTGCTCTCCCATTAATAGAAAAGCTTGAAAATAATAAAGAATCAAACGCTAAAGTTTTGGTTATGACCCCAACAAGAGAGTTGGCTACTCAAGTAGCAGATTCTTTTAAAAGTTATAGTTCTGAATCAACTAATTTAAGGACATTAGCAATATATGGAGGTACTGATTTTAGGAATCAAATCTCATCACTTAAAAGAAAGACAGACATTGTTGTTGGAACTCCTGGAAGAATAATGGATCATATAAGACAAGGAACTTTTAAGATAAATAACATAAGTTGTCTTGTTCTTGATGAAGCAGACGAAATGTTAAAAATGGGATTCCTTGAAGATATTGAATGGATCATAGATAAACTTCCAGAAAACAAACAAATGGTTTTGTTCTCTGCAACAATGCCAAATGAGATAAGAAATATTGCAAAGAAATATCTAAACGAACCAGCCGAAATACTTATTAAAAGCGTTAAGAAAGAAACTCAATTAATTACGCAAAGATATATTAATGTTCAAAGGCACCATAAGTTAGATGCTCTAAAAAGAATATTAGAAATTACGAATGAAGGAGTAATAATATTTGTGAGGACTAAATTACTTACTACCTCAATAGCGGAAGCTCTAGAAAACTCAGGACATAGTGTAGCTGTTCTTAATGGTGACATTCCACAAAATCAAAGAGAAAATACAGTAGATAGATTAAAAAAAGGATTTATTGATATTCTGGTTGCCACTGATGTCGCTGCTAGAGGCCTAGATGTTGAAAGGATTAAACTTGTTATTAATTACGATTTTCCTTTTGATAAGGAAACATATACTCATAGAATCGGTAGAACAGGCAGAGCAGGGAGGTCTGGGGAAGCAATTTTATTTGTAAATCAAAGAGAAAAACATTTTCTTAGGAACTTGGAAAATTCAACAAGAAATAAAATTGAAGAAATTGATATACCTAATAATAAAATAATTAATGAAAAAAGAATGGGGAAATTAATCACAAATTTGAATGAAAGCTCTTTAGATCAAGAAAATAATGAAGAAAAAAAAGCCTTGATGATTGATATTCTAGATACCCTAAGAGAAAAGCATTCTATGGAAGATTCAAATATAGCAATGGCAGCTATTAATTTAGCAATAGGTAATAAATCCTTTTTTATTAACGAAGATGAGTCTTGGCTTTATAGGCAAAATAATTCCGATCGTAATAGATCAAATAGAAATGGAAATAATCGTATGAGAAATACAAATAGAAGAAATAATTATCAAAATGATTCTTTTGAAACATACAAATTTAATTTTGGTAAAATGGATAGAGTTAGAGTGGCAAATATTATTTCCTCTATTTGTACCTCAACTAATATTAATGGAAGATCTATTGGAAAGATACAAATATTTAATGATTACAGCTTGGTTGATTTACCAAGAGATTTAAATGGTGAAGTGAGGAATAAATTAACAAATTTAAGAATACGAAATTAACTTTGGGTCATGGGGTCTATTACAAAAAAAAATTTTGTTTTAGGAATCTTTTTTCTTTTGTTGGGATTTTTAAATTCTGAATATTTGGCTGAAACAAAAGATAATTCAATTATAAATTTATTTTGTATTGAAAGTTTTAAAGTGGAAATGTCAAAAGCGAATTTAAATTATGACGAAAAAATTGCTAAAGATACTTGTGATTGCTATCTAAAGGAATTTTTAAATAGTATAAGCCATCAAAATTCAATTGATAAATGTAAGTTAGAAACTAAGAAAAAATTTAATTTATAGTAAAACTACAATGAGATCTGCAAATAATCAAAATCCTATAGTTAGGCTTTATCTGAATTTAAGAGATGAAAGGAGACTACTTTTTTTTGCTTTTTTAAGTTCGATAATTAATAAAGTATTAGATTTAGCTCCTCCAGTAATTATTGGACTTGCTGTGGATATTGTAGTTAAAGAGCAGAATTCTTGGATTGCTAGTTTCGGTATAAAAGAAGTTCCAAATCAATTAATATTTCTTGCATTTGCTTCTGGGATAGTATGGTCAGCAGAATCTTTTTTTGAATATTTATATTCAGTTTTATGGAGAAATTTAGCTCAAATATCACAACATAAATTGAGAATAAAGGCTTATAAGCATATACAAGAACTAGATATGGCTTTCTTTGAAAATGATAATACTGGTAGACTTCTGTCGATTTTAAATGATGATGTAAATCAACTTGAGAGGTTCCTTGATCAAGGTGCTAATCAACTTATTCAATTATTTATTACGGTTTTAATTATTGGTGGAACAATGATTCTTGTCGCACCAAAAATCGCATTATTTGCATTCTTACCTATCCCTTTAATATTACTTGGATCAATAAGATTTCAAAGAAAGCTCTCTCCAAAATATAAAGATGTCAGGAATAAAGCAGGTCTTTTAGCTTCAAGATTAAATAATAATTTAAGTGGGATACTTACGATAAAGAGCTTTACTAAAGAGAATTGGGAGCTTAATAGATTAAATAAAGAAAGCCTTGCATATCAAAGAAGTAATAAAGCAGCAATTAAATTATCATCTGCTTTTATTCCACTAATAAGATTTGCTATTCTATTTGCTTTTATAGCAATTTTACTTATTGGAGGTTTTCAAACTTGGAATAAGGTACTTAATGTTGGAACATATAGTTTTTTAGTTTTTATTACTCAAAGATTGTTATGGCCTTTAACTACTTTAGGCCATGTTTTGGATGATTTTCAACGCTCAATGGCATCAATAAATAGAGTGATAGATCTTATAGATACCCCAATAAAAATAAAAGATGGCAATATAAAAATTGCTTCTAAAGAGATAAAAGGCAACGTTAGTTTTGAAAATGTAAATTTTAATTATCCAGGTAGAGAATCAACATTAAAAAATATAAATTTTGAAATTCATAATAACTCTACATTAGGAATTGTTGGATTAACTGGTTCTGGCAAAAGTACAATTATTAAACTTCTCCTTAGAATTTATGATAGTAATAAAGGTTTAATATCTTTGGATAACATTCCAATAAAGGATATTAATTTAAAAGACTTAAGAAAATGCATTTCTCTCGTAAGTCAAGAAACTTATTTATTTCATGGAACTGTTGAGGAAAATATTGCCTATGGAGCAACTAGTCCAAAAATTAAAGATATTGTAAAAGCATCTAAAATTGCTGAAGCTCATAAATTTATTGAACAATTACCCGATGGTTATAAAACAATCGTTGGGGAAAGGGGACAAAGACTTTCAGGAGGACAACGTCAGAGAATAGCTCTAGCTAGGGCTGTTTTAAAAGACGCTCCTATATTGATCTTAGATGAGGCTACTGCTTCAGTTGATAACGAGACAGAGGTTTTAATTCAGAAATCATTATCTAAAATAACTAAAGAAAGAACAACTATAGTTATAGCTCATAGATTAAGTACTATTAAAAACGCTGATAATATTATTGTTATAGATAAGGGCAAAATTATTGAAAGCGGAAAACATGAGCTTTTGCTAAATAACAAGAATGTATATTCAGATTTATGGAATGTTCAAGTTGGTATTTAGAAAATATCTCTTCAAAAACTAAATTAAGAAGTTAAAAGACTCGATTACATTAGTAAACATACCATCAACTTTATTCCATCTCTCTTCATTTGTTCCAACGGCAAAAGTATATAAAGTTCCTCTGTCGATTACTACAGTCGCAAGTTCATGCCTATCTTGTTCATTAAGATTTAACTCATACTCTAGATCATAAAAAATATGATTAGATGCTTCTCTTTTGTTCGCATCAATAAGTTTGACAGATCGCCCCGAACCTTCGGGAGCAATAACTTTCTCTACTAAAGTTTGTCCAACTTCTTTCGGATCCCCTAATTGCTCTAATTCGACTTCTTTATTCACATCCGATACCACCAAACTTAAAGTCTCATTACTATTAATTAGATCATGGTAAATAATTTCAGGACCCCCATCTACTTTTACTCTTGTCCAACCTGTGGGATATAAAAAGGCATATCTCCCATCGGGACTCTGATAAGCCTCTAATCCCGCATTTATTCCTCCACTGCATGCACTCAATGCAAAACATAAAATTATTAATAATAAATTTTTAAAAGGGTTAATTTTCATATTTTTCATTGTTGATAGAAATTATTAACTAAAAATATAATAAGACATTAAAAGCAAACAAATATATCCAATTTCAAAATATGCGTCTAAATTGTTTCTAGAAGAAATTTAATCTTGATAACTTTTACCAAACCACTTTCAAAATTAATTGGTCATTTTGAGAAATTTCCAGGAATAGGTCCAAGAACAGCTCAAAGATTAGCATTATTTATTTTAAAACAACCTGAAAGTAGTATTAGAGATTTTTCTAAAGCATTATTAGAGGCACATAGTAATGTTGGTCATTGTAAAAAATGTTTTAATTTAACTTCAGAAGAATTATGTGAAATATGTAGAAATACTGAGAGGAATCAAAAAATAATTTGCGTAGTAGCAGAAACCAAAGATTTACTGGCTTTAGAGCGATCAAGGGAGTTTAAAGGCACATACCATGTTATTGGAGGGTTGATTTCTCCTATGGATTCAATAAGTCCAGAATTGTTAGAAATAAGAAGTTTAGTAGAGAGAGTAAGTAAATCAGATATTGAAGAAATAATATTGGCACTTACTCCAAGTGTTGAAGGAGATACTACAAGTCTTTATATTGGAAAATTACTAACTCCTTTTACAAAGGTTACTAGAATTGCTTATGGGCTTCCTATGGGAAGTGAACTCGAATATGTTGATGAAGTTACTTTAGCAAGAGCCCTAGAAGGAAGAACAAATTTAATTTAAAAATGAAAAATAAAAATAAGATTAAAATAGAAAAAACTTTAAGGCTTCCTTCTTGGATAAAGTTTCCTATTAGTAAAGCTTCAGAATTTGAGAAAATGCAAAGACTCATTAAAAAGTCAAATATACATACAATTTGTGAAGAAGGGAGATGTCCTAATAGGGCTGAATGTTATGCCTCTGGGACTGCTACTTTTTTACTCGGAGGATCAATTTGTTCTCGTGCCTGTGCCTTCTGCCAAGTAAGCAAGGGTAAGCCTAGTGAAATAAACAAAAATGAAAGTATTCAAGTCGCAACAGCAGTGAAAATTCTAAATTTAAAATATGTAGTACTTACATCAGTAGCCAGAGATGATCTCCCCGATCATGGAGCTAATTTATTTGTCTCAACAATTAATCAGATTAGAAAAATTGACCAAAAAATTCAAATAGAAGTTCTTACCCCTGATTTATGGGGAGGTGGAAAAAATTTTGAAGATAAAGATAAACTTCAAAAAGATAGACTTAAAAAGATCCTACAACAAAGACCAGTTTGTTTAAATCATAATCTTGAGACTGTGGAAAGGCTTCAAAAAGAGGTTCGAAGAGGAGCTAACTATAAAAATTCAATAAGCTTATTAGAAAAAGCAAAATCTATTGCTCCTAATATTCAGACAAAATCAGGAATAATGTTAGGTTTAGGAGAAACATTAGAAGAAATTGAAACTACGATTCTTGATCTAAAAAAAGTGGATTGTGATCAAATTACTATTGGACAATATCTAAGACCGTCATTAAAGCATTTATCCGTTAAGAAATATTGGGAACCAAAAGAATTTGAATATCTAACAACTTTATGTAAGAAATTAGGGTTTAAAAAAGTATCTTGTGGCCCCTTAGTTAGAAGTAGTTATCACGCTGGTTAAACTTTTTCAATTAAAGAAAGTTTTTTTTCAATTTTGTTTAATACATAAGAACAGTCTCCTTTCATTAGTGTTCCCGCTCCTCCCCAAATTAATCTTAAAAAAAGGTCTAGTGGACTAGAACCAACTTCTTTTACAACTTTAAATCCAATAATTTTAAAGTATCTCACAAGTTTTTTACTATAGCCTTCGGTATCGTAAATGGCTAATAATCGTGCTTTGTTACTTACTTTCATTTCGATAGCCCAAGCCATGGTAGATGCCCATATTAATTCCGAAACAAAAGGAGGAGAATGACTCAGGATCCTTAATGTATCAAGTTGAATACCCTGTTTATTAAAATAAGTCCAACCTTTCATCTCCCCCCATATCTTTACGATATTATCTCTTTGTTCTGCGATAACAATTTTAAAAAAACAAAATCCAAGAGTTTCTCTCACTTGTATTTTTATAATTAGGCCTAAGGAAAATGCAATATTTTGTAATTCTTCTACTTTCATAATTATTGTCAATTAATCCTTATAAACTTTATGATTTTTCTCTTTTAATTTATTTATTTGCTTTTGCCTTTCTTCAAACCTTTTTCTATCATTATCACTAAATTTGTTTACACAAAAATGACATTGAATACCTTCTCGGTATTCCTCATTCTTTTGATCTTCTATAGAAATTGGCATCCCACATGCATGACAAATTGAGTATGAACCTTTTTTTAATTCGTGATCTAAAGCCACTCTTTTATCAAAAACAAAACATTCTCCTTCAAAGAGGCTTTCTTCCTTTGAAATGTCTTCGAGGTATTTAAGTATCCCGCCTTTTAAATGGAAGATGTTTTTATAACCTTTCTTTTTTAATAAGCTAGTAGCCTTTTCACACCTAATACCTCCAGTACAAAACATAGCAATATTTTTAGAATCTTTTTCGCCTAAATATTTTTCTAAATTATCATCTACCCATTTAGGAAACTCGCTAAAGTTTTCGGTATTTGGATTGATTGACTTATTAAAACTTCCTATAGAAACTTCATAATGATTTCTAGTATCAATGACAATTGTATTTTGATCCTTAATTAATTTATTCCAATGAAATGAGTCAATATAAGTTCCGGCATCTTTTGAAGGACTTATTTCAGGGACACCCATAGTTACTATTTCATCTTTAATTTTAATTTTTAATTTTTTGAAAATTTTCTTTTTTGAATAACTAATTTTAATGTTTAATTCGTTAATTCCAACAATGTTTTTGATTAAGTTTAGGATATTTTCAATAATGCATTCTTCAGAACAAATGGTTCCATTAAGACCCTCTCTCGCAATTATTAATAGGCCAGAAATATCATTATTTTTCTCAATCCTAAATAAGTTTTCTTTGAGTTCAATAATTGAATCTTCTTGAAATGGGAAAAAGGAATAAAGCGAAACTATTTTATAAATATTATTACTCATACTGTAGAAACAGTTTTATCACAATATTCAAAATCTTTATTGAATAACACTCCTACATCCCTTAGTAGTTTTCTGTCATCTTGAAAAGATGGATTTGAGGTTGTCAGTAATTCATCTCCATAAAAAATAGAATTTGCTCCGCATTGAAAACAAAGAATCTGAGCTTCTCTAGTTAAGTTCTCCCTCCCAGCACTTAATCTTATTTTGCTTTTTGGCATAAGAATTCTAGCAGTAGCGATCATTCTTATCATCTCAATTGAATCAATTTCATTTTTTTTCTCTAAGCCTGTTCCTTCTATCGCTACCAGGGAATTGATTGGGACACTTTCAGGGTGCGGATCCATGTTTGAGAGGACTTCTAATAGAGATGCTCTATCTCCATTATTTTCTCCTAGACCTATTATTCCACCGCAACACACATTTATACCTGCATTTCTTACTCTTTTAATAGTATCTAACCTATCCTGATAAGTTCTTGTCGTAATAATGTTTTTATAGTATTCAGGACTCGTATCGAGATTATGATTGTATGCCGTTAGTCCCGCATCGGCAAGTTTCAAGGCCTGCTCATCTGTGAGCATCCCCGCTGTTACACATGCCTCCATTCCAAGTTCTTTTACACCTTTAACCATTTCTATCATTGAGTTGAAAGGTTTGCCATCTCTAATTTCTCTCCAAGCCCAACCCATACAAAACCTATCAGCACCTTCTTTTTTTGCTGTTTTCGCTCTATCTAAAACAGCTTCAACTTCAAATTGAGGGTGACTCTTTATTTGACTAGAGCTATAAATAGATTGACTACAGTAAGAACAATTCTCTTCACACCCGCCAGTTTTTACACTGAAAAGAGAAGCTAGTTGGACTTTATATTGATTAAATCTTCTATGAATAATTTGAGCTTCCCACATTAAATCCATCAATGGGTAGTTTAATATTTCCAAAATCTCGTCTCTTTCCCAATCAAATCTAATTTCGCTAAATTTCTGATTATCTGGATTAATCATTTTTACTTAGGGAAGAAAAGTAAGAATCTTCAAAAGATTCATTTGATAATGATTCTATACCTCCAAAACGCCTATTCCTTGATTGATAATCTTTTATTGCTTTTAAAAATTCAATCTCAGTAAAATCAGGCCACAAAACATCAGTTATATAAATTTCAGAATAAGCCAATTGCCATAAAAGAAAATTACTTACCCTTTTTTCACCACTAGTTCGGATTAGTAATTCAGGATCCTTGATACCATTAGTTAAAAGTTCTGAATTAAATAATTTTTCATCGATGTCACTGGGTTCTATTTTCCCTGAGGAGGTTTTGATTGCTATTTCTTTAGCAGCTTTTAATATTTCTTGCCTACCTCCGTAATTTACACAAATGTTTAATGTTAAATTTTTATTATTTTTAGTAAGAGATTCTGAATTATTTATCATTAATTTCAACGACTCCGGGAAAGGGGTTAAATCTCCAATGAATTTAATTTTTATTGATTCTTGATGAAGCTCATTAATTTCTTTTTTCAAAACTTTTTCAAACAGATTTATAAGAAAATCAACCTCTTTAGAGGGTCTAGTCCAATTCTCCGTTGAAAATGCATAAACCGTTAGGATTTTACAAGTTATATTCTTAGATATCTTAATAATTTTCTTTAGAACACTAACACCCTTATTATGCCCAAATGATCTAGGTAACCCCTTTTTTGTCGCCCATCTCCCATTTCCATCCATAATAATTGCAACGTGTTCTGGAATTCTCTCTATATCTAATTCATTAGACAAATTTATATTCTCTTTTTGTTTTTGTGAGTTATTTAATCTCATAAGCTAATCTTGAATGGGATTTTGTTTGTCTAACTTCTTTTCAATTGTAATAGTATCATTTGTATTTATTTTTTGGAACGAATTGGTTTTGTTCGCAGATGATTTTGGATTCCCCGATGTATTTTGATTACCTATCAACTTTATGAGAAGTTCTTGTAATCTGCTACTTGTAATAGGCCTCTCAAGTTTGCCTTGATTAGCTAATGATAAAGTACCTGTTTCTTCAGAGACAACAATACAAATACATCTGTCAAATCTTTCTGTAATGCCTAATGCTGCAAGATGTCTTGTTCCGTATCTACTAATACCCTGCCTTGATAGAGGTAATATTACTCCCGCCGAAATTATTTTGTTTCCTTTTACTAAAACTGCTCCATCATGCAAAGGGGTGTCTGTTGCAAACAAATTTATTAAAAGATCCGTAGACAATTGAGCTTCAATCTTTATACCTGAATATAAAAAATCTTCTGGTCTTAAATCGCTTCCTAAATCTACAACTATTAAAGCTCCTTTTCTATTCTGTGATAGCTTTCCTGAGGCATCAACCAATTGGTTTATTGTCGTTGATGTTGCTCTAAATTCTTTAGGTGGGTTGCCTAGCAATACAGCTAGCCTTCCAGTCCCAAGTAATTCCATTAATCGTCTAAGTTCACCCTGCCATAGGATGGCTAAAGATAGAGAACAAGCAAGCACTACTGCATCAATTAATTTTGAAGTTAGAGGAAGATATGCATATCTTTGAATAAACCAAGCAAAAGAAACTAAGAATAAATATCCTCTTAGTAACCATAGTGTTCTCTGTTCTTTAACTCTTGAAAATAATAAAAGTCCAAATCCAAGGGCAAATAGTACATCCAGTAAAAATTTTAAGTTTATAAACCCCAAAAAATTCACATTAAAATTTAAATTACACTAAATGTACCTAATTTTGTTTAATAAAGCGATCAGGTAGGACATCATATTTTAGAAGATCATGTGGACTTTCTCTTCTCTGGATAATCTCAGCTTCTCCATTGCAGACTAATATAGCAGCAGGTTTGGGAATTCTATTATAATTAGAACTCATAGAATTATTATATGCGCCAGTGCCAAAAACACATATCAAGTCTCCTGTTTGGCAATCACCAAGTTCAAGTTCTTTAAATAATACATCTCCAGATTCACAATGCTTCCCTGCAACTGTATATTTATTTTTGGAATCACTATTTAAAGGATTTTTTACTAAACAAGCAGAATAATTTGATTGATAAGTAATTGGTCTTGGATTATCACTCATTCCTCCATCTACCGATAAGTATGTCCTTATCCCTGGAACTTCTTTAAATGAGCCAATTTTGTATATAGTTACTCCAGCTGTTGAAACTATAGATCTTCCTGGCTCACACATAAGTATTGGTAAGTTTAAGTTGTTTTTATTACAAGCTTTTACTACAGATAATGATAATGTTTTAATCCATTCATCAATAGAAGGAGGGTCGTCTTCCTCGGTATATTTAATTCCTAGGCCACCACCAACATTTAGTTCTTTTATATTGTGACCAAAAATTTTAGCTTGTAATAAAACGTTTACCATTATTTTTCCAAGGTCATTATGAGGATCTAGTTCAAAAATCTGAGAACCAATGTGAGCATGTAATCCTGTTAATTTAATATGTTTAGTTTTACTTATAACTTCGAATAGCTTACTTAATGATTCGATTCCAAATCCAAATTTACTATCAAAAGAACCTGTTTTGATGTATTCATGAGTATGGCATTCAATTCCAGGTGTAAATCTAACCATTATTTCTATATCGTAATTAAAAGAATCAGATATCTTTTCTATTCTTTTTAAATCGTGGTCATTATCTACAATTACTTTGATCTTATTTTTTATCGCAAATTCAATTTCCTTATCAGATTTATTATTTCCATGAAAAACAATTTTTTCATTCGGTACGCCACCTCTTAAAGCTGTCAATAATTCTCCCTCTGAAACTGCATCGAGTCCAAACCCCTCTGATGCAATTAAATTACTCATAAATATTGAACTATTTGCCTTGGATGCATATATAGGAAGTGATGCTCCTGGATAATATTTTTCTAATGCTTTTTTATATGCTCTACAAGAATTTCTCAAAGTAGTCTCATCCAACACATAAAGAGGTGAATCGTATTTTCTTACTAAATCTTCTAAAGAACAACCACCAATAGTTAAATTATTATAACTGTCAATAATAGTTGTGACAGGAACTATATTTTTATTGGGACTATTTGCATCGATTTTATTTTTTAAGAATGATGTTTTTACATTCATGGGGGACTCTTTTATATCCTCATTCTACAACTTTCAGAACATTTATAATAAATTAAATCTTAAAAACTCTCAAAAAAATAATATTTAGTTCGATGATCTCAATTAAAGAAATAGATCAAAAAGAATTTGAATTATGTTATGAATTAGATTCAGATACAATTTGTTTATGGACTAAGGAACAATGGCAAAGTGAGTTTAAGAAGAGAGGTGTCAAAGTAGTTGCGATGCTATTAAAAAAGAAAATAATTGGAATTTATGTGGTTCAAATAATAATTGACGAAGCTCAAATAAATTTTTTTTCAATAAAACAAAAATTTCGTAGAAAAGGTTTTGGCAGTTACCTTATGACATATTTGATAAAAGAATGTGAAAAACTAAATATAAAAAAATTATTGTTAGAAGTTTCGGAAACTAATTCAATTGCAGAGATGTTTTATTGCAAATTTAATTTTTTAACTGTTGGAAGAAGAAAAAACTATTATAAGAATGGTGCTGATGCTGTTTTAAAAGAAAAAAAATTCATAAAATAATTATTAAAAAATTATTTGTGCGGATAACCAGAATCCTTGAAATCACTTTAATAAGCTGCTATAGCATCAATAAAGTAAATTCAGAGTGAATAATTTATACTTTTGGGTATTCACAAAAGCTCATTCTGAACACAAAATTGACTTAATACTGGTAGGTTATTAATAAGAAATTATTCCTTCAATGTTTGAAAGATTTACAGAAAAGGCTATTAAAGTCATTATGCTTGCTCAAGAAGAAGCCAGAAGACTTGGACATAATTTTGTTGGAACAGAACAGATTCTTTTAGGTTTAATTGGTGAGGGTACGGGAGTAGCCGCAAAGGTTCTTAAATCACTGGGTGTAAATTTAAAAGATTCAAGAATAGAAGTTGAGAAAATAATTGGTAGAGGTTCAGGCTTTGTGGCAGTTGAAATCCCTTTTACCCCAAGAGCTAAAAGAGTTTTAGAATTGTCTTTAGAAGAAGCTCGCCAGTTAGGTCATAACTATATAGGTACAGAGCATTTACTTTTAGGTTTAATTAGGGAAGGTGAAGGAGTCGCGGCAAGAGTTTTAGAAAATCTTGGCATAGACTTGACGAAAGTCAGAACTCAAGTAGTACGAATGCTTGGAGAAACTGCTGAAGTTGGTTCAGGTGTTTCTTCAAATAAAGGAAATTTAAAGACAGCTACTCTTGACGAATTTGGTACAAATCTAACAAAACTGGCAAGTGAATCAAAACTTGATCCGGTTGTTGGACGATATGCTGAAATAGATAGAGTTATTCAAATCTTAGGTAGAAGAACTAAAAATAATCCTGTTCTTATAGGTGAGCCTGGAGTAGGAAAAACAGCTATAGCTGAAGGATTAGCACAAAGAATTCAATTAGGAGAAATTCCTGATATTCTTGAAGATAAAAGAGTATTAACTCTAGATATCGGTCTTCTTGTAGCAGGAACTAAATACAGAGGTGAATTTGAAGAAAGATTGAAAAAAATAATGGAAGAAATTAAATCTGCTGGTAACGTTATATTAGTGATTGATGAAGTTCACACGCTAATCGGAGCAGGAGCTGCTGAAGGTGCAATTGACGCTGCAAACATATTAAAACCAGCTTTAGCCCGAGGGGAGCTCCAATGTATAGGAGCTACAACTCTTGATGAATATAGAAAGCATATTGAAAGAGATGCTGCTCTTGAAAGAAGATTTCAACCGGTAATGGTTGGAGAGCCATCTATCGAAGATACTATCGAAATTTTAAAAGGTTTAAGGGAACGTTACGAGCAACATCACCGCTTAAAAATCACTGATGAAGCTTTAGAGGCAGCGGCTCATTTAGGTGATCGCTATATCTCTGACAGGTTTTTACCAGACAAAGCTATAGATCTCATAGATGAGGCTGGAAGTAGAGTAAGGTTGATTAATTCTAAACTTCCTCCTGAAGCAAAACAAATTGATAAAGAATTAAGAGAAATTCAAAAACAAAAAGAAGAATCAGTAAGAGATCAAAATTTCGATCAAGCTGGTCAGTTAAGAGAAAAAGAAATTGAATTGTCTGCAAAAATAAAAGAACTTTTAGAAAACAAAAAAGAAAGTTCAGAAAAAAATGATACAAATAATGCTATAGAAACTAAAAATGATAATTCAAATATTATTCAAAACCCCCTTGTAAGTGAGGAAGATGTGGCTCACATAGTTGCTTCTTGGACTGGCGTTCCCGTTCAGAAATTAACAGAAACTGAGTCAGTCAAACTTCTTAATATGGAAGAGACGTTACATCAAAGGTTAATAGGACAAGATGAGGCTGTTAAAGCCGTATCAAGAGCTATTAGAAGAGCTAGAGTCGGGTTGAAGAATCCAAATAGACCTATCGCAAGTTTTATTTTTTCAGGACCTACTGGTGTTGGGAAAACAGAATTAACTAAATCTTTAGCTTCATATTTCTTTGGCAGTGAAGAAGCCATGATCAGATTAGATATGTCTGAATTTATGGAAAGACATACTGTCAGTAAATTAATTGGATCTCCTCCAGGATACGTAGGTTTTAATGAAGGAGGTCAACTTACTGAGGCGGTAAGAAGAAGGCCATATACAGTAGTACTCTTTGATGAAGTTGAGAAGGCTCATCCAGACGTTTTTAATTTACTATTACAACTACTAGAAGACGGTAGATTAACAGACTCAAAAGGTAGAACAGTCGACTTTAAAAATACACTTTTAATAATGACTTCTAATATTGGCTCTAAAGTAATTGAGAAAGGTGGTGGAGGTTTAGGCTTCGAATTCTCAGGAGATTCAGTTGAAGATGGTCAATACAATAGGATAAAATCACTAGTAAACGAGGAATTAAAACAATATTTTAGACCAGAATTTTTAAATAGACTCGATGAAATAATTGTCTTTAGGCAATTAACTAAAAATGAAGTTAAAGATATTGCAGAAATAATGTTAAAAGAAGTTTTTTCTCGATTAAACGATAAGGGTATAAAATTAGATGTCACTGAATCATTTAAAGAAAGGCTTGTTGAAGAAGGATATAATCCTGCTTATGGGGCAAGGCCTTTAAGAAGAGCGGTTATGCGATTATTAGAGGATAGTTTAGCTGAAGAAGTTTTATCAGGAAGAATAAAAGATGGAGATAAAGCTTTAGTTGATATTGACGAGAATAAGAAAGTTATAGTAAATATCTCCTCAGAAGAATCTTCTCAAGAATTAGCTGGGGCTAATTTTTAAACCTTAGATTCCATATGCAGTTAATATCTCCAGAAAAAATATTCAGGGGAAATGGTGCTTGGTTAAAGGCCTTACCACATATTAAACAACTTTCTAAGAGACCCTTGATTTTAGGAAGAAGTTTGTCAACAAATAATTTAAGGCAACAAGTTCAAAAAGATTTATACGATGAGAATCTTTCTATATATTCATCTAACCTGCAATTCGATTGTTGTCATGAAGATCTTGAAAGAATAAGAAGAATTATACTCAAAAATAATTGTGATTCTATTATTGCAATAGGAGGTGGTAAAGTTTTAGATTCAGGAAAATTTTTAGCAGATGCACTTTCTATTCCAGTTATCACTATTCCTTTAAGTGCATCAACTTGTGCAGGTTGGACTGCGTTATCAAATATTTATTCAATTAATGGGCAATTCATTAAAGATGTTGAGTTGAAGTCTTGTCCTAAAATATTGGTTCTTGATCATGGATTTATTAAAACAGCTCCAAAGAGGACACTTGCTAGCGGAATAGCTGATGCTTTGGCAAAATGGTACGAATCTTCTTTAACTAGTTCAAAAGTAGAAGATGGACTTGTCCAACAAACAATTCAAATATCAAGAGTCTTAAGAGATCAATTACTTATTGATGGAGAAAGTGCTTATCATAGTAAGTCTATTCATGATGTTGCTTGGGCCAATGTTGTAGAAGGATGTTCACTTACTGCTGGTTTGATTGGGGGAATTGGTGGACAAAAGTGTAGAACAGCAGCTGCTCATGCTTTTCACAATGCTATTACTCAGATAGTTGCAACTAATAAGTCATTACATGGAGAAATTGTTGGAGTTGGAATATTGTTGCAATTAAGATTAGAAGAAACTAAAAATAATAATAAATTAGCTAATCAAACTATAAAACAGCTACTATTATTAATGAAAAAATTGAATTTACCAACTACTATCTCCGAATTAGGGATAAATGTTTTTGAAAATAACAATTTACAAAAAATTGCTGAATTTACATGCAGGGATGAATCGGAGATTCATTTTTTACCTTTTAAAATTAGTCAGCAAGATATAATGGATACTATTACAAATTTTGAAAGACAAAAAATTGAAATATCATAAATACTTTGAATAAGAATATTTATAAGGATTTTAATAAGCTTAATATTGATTACTTTGAAAAAGTTAAAAAATCCCTATATGATCCATTAGGGAAAAATATATCTAATGATGTTAATTGGATAAAACTTAATAAAAAATGGAATTCTTCTGAATTTCCAGTGGTTATTACAGGAACTGGTAAACCTATACTTTTCTTGCATGGATTTGATAGTAGTTTTCTCGAATTCAGGAGAATATATCCATTTTTAAAAAATAAATTCCAATTAATAATTCCTGATTTACTGGGATTTGGATTTACTCCTAGGATTGCTTCCGATCAATATAATCCTCATAAAATAATTTCTAATCTTCTAGATATTATTAATACTCTAAAATTAAATAATAGGTTAATGATTGTAGGTTCCTCTATGGGAGGATCCGTAGCGATAAACTTAGCGAAGGAAATCCCAGATCTCATTGATAAGATAATTCTTTTATCTCCAGCGGGGTTGTTTGGAGAATCCAAAAATATTCCTTTCCCATTTAACCAGATCGGAGCGTCCTTTTTAGGATTGTCTCAAGTAAGAAAAAGTCTTTGTAGGCAAGCTTTTGCTTATCCAGATAAAAGTGTTGGTTTAATGGAAGAACAAATTGCTTCGATTCATTTAGGGTGCTCTGGTTGGAGAAATTCGTTAGCTTCTTTTGCAAAGAGTGGTGGATTTGCAGGAACATATAAATACATCCAAAATTTTTCAATTAAAACTATTTGTGGGGAGAATGATCGTATCCTTGGTAAAAAAGAAATTAATAAAATAAAACAAATAGATCAATTTAATTTTATAGGGTTGAAAAACTGTGGTCACCTTCCACATGTAGATTTGCCAGCATTATCTAGCAAGATTATTTTCGATTATTTTTGCTCTTAGCAAAAGTATTATTAATAATGGAATTTAACATGATATTTTTAGAGTATATTAAAAATAAAAATAAGATATATCTACCTTTAGATAAAAACGTTTAAATTAATAGTTGTAATATAAAATTGAAATAATAAATATAGATTTATCTTCAAAGGTAATACTTGAAAATCAATTAAAAAACTTAAAAATTATAATAATATAATAAATAACTGAAGGGGTAAATATATAACTATCAATTCTATCAAGTATGCCACCATGACCAGGTAAAAAAGTTCCGGAATCTTTTATTTTTGCATCCCTTTTCATCATTGATTCAATCAAATCTCCTACTAATGCCATAAGGGAAACTAATATTCCATAAAAAATACCAATTATGAATGGATTCTGCCAATTAAGTAAAAAAGCAAAAAAGGTTGCTACTGAAATTGAGCATATTATTCCTCCTATCAATCCTTCGATAGTTTTACTTGGAGATATAGGGGAAAGAGCCCTTTCCCCAAATGCCTTTCCAATAAAATAAGAGCCAATATCACTTGCAACAATTAATAAACAAGAAATTAAGGTTACATAAAGACCTGTAGAATTTGAGAAGTTTTCAAAGGATAATATTCCATCGTAGGAATTATTTATAGTCGATTTTATTGCTCTTAATTTAATCCAATAACTAGGTAAAAAACCTAAATAAAATAAGCCGAAAATAGATGCTGCAATATCAGAAATAGTTCCTGACTTGGGTTGCAGCAATAACCACGTACATATTCCTACTGAGCATATTGGTAATATTGAGTGGGATATCTCTTTATCAAGAAATCCAACAGCTTCTAGATATGTAGAAATTGTAATTATGAAACATGAAAATAATGTAGATTTGGTTGCTGGTTTAATTCCAGTGAATTCTGCCATTCTAAAAAATTCGAGAAGTGCAATATAAGTAAGTAATGCAATTGCTATTGTGAAGTACCATCCGCCTAACAAAACAACAACCAAGCCAAATAATCCGATTAGTAACCCACTTCGCAATCTCATATTTGATTTTTAGTTATGTAAGACTCTTATATAAGAATTTAACAGATCTTCGTTGTACAAACTTTGAGCTTCTATCCAATCTATTCTTTCTTTGTCTATTCTCTCACCAGGAACAATTAAAGGTATTCCAGGAGGATAAGGACAAATAATATCTCCAGAAATTTTTCCTAAGGATTCAACTAGAGGAATATTATAAGTCTTACTTTTCCATGCAACTCCTATTGGTATTTCTGGTGATTGAACTAATCTAAAAGGTGGTTTTATAGCTTTTAAATCATATGATTTTTTAGTATTAATTAGTAGCTTTTTCCATAATTTTTGAAGCAAAAAAGTAAAATCTTTTTGATTTGAAAAACCAAGACAAAAAGTAAGCGTCATCATTTCAGGTAATTCAGCAATTAATCCGTTTTTATAAAAAAATCTATCTGCAGTAAAGCCATCAATTCCAAATTTAGAGGTATTTAGTACTATTTTTAAAGGATCTTGAGTTTCAATAAGAGGTATCTTTTTTTTAATTAATTCATTGAAGATTGATTTTGCTTCTAAAATTCTATTTTTGTATTTATTAAGATTATCCTTATTAAGCCATTCTTTAATGGACTCCTCACAAGAAGAAAGCAAGAGAGCATTAGGACTAGTAGTTTGTAATAAATTTATGCTTTTGATTAATTTATTTTCTTCTATAAGATTCCCATTATGCCAAATTACGGCTGTTTGAGTTAGTCCATTAAGTGACTTATGTAATGAATGTACTACTAAATCTGCTTTTGCTCTTAAGGCTGATGTCGGTAAATTATAGTTTTCACAAAAAAGAAAATACGAACCATGGGCTTCATCAACTAAAACAGGTAAATTATGTAGATGACAAATTTTAATTAAAGGTTTAAGATCCGTTGCATAACCTTGATAGTAAGGACTAACTAGTATGACTCCTACAATTTTAGTCTTGTCAAAATCTATATTGTTGAATACATTTGTAAACCACTTTTTAGTGATTGGCATGTAATGTCCAGTAACTTCAGAAAACTCTATGTCAAAGAATATTGGAATAATATTCTGCAAAGCACAAGCTTTAATAACACTAATATGAACATTTCTTGGCATAAGAATATATTCACCAGGATTAGCCATAGCGATTATTCCTGACTGAATTAAACCAGACGCTCCATTTACTCCAAAAAAACATTTTTGTGAATTTACTTTTTTTGAAATTGATATTTGGGCATCATGTACTAATCCACTATTGGATAATGGAGAACCTATCTCAGGAAGTTCTGGTAAATCCCAAAAACCTGGTTGTTTTTTCAATAATCTAATCAAGCCTTTTGGTAAAGCTTTCCCTCTGTTGTGTGCAGGGAAAAAAAGTGACTTTAAAAACTTTTTAGTTAGAAAATAAGAAATACTCATAAAGTATTATTGGCACATATAGAATGTATTGAAAAGAAATTCTTCTTTAATATTTTAAATGTAAATGGCAACTTCTTATTCAAAATATTCACCTAAAGGAGATATGATTTGGTTGATCTTAAGGCCATGGATATTATTACCAAGAGTTTTATATATACTTTTAACTTTAATTTTTCTTTTATTAAGATTACTATTCCAAGGTAAAAGTAATAGTAAGAATGTACAAAAAAATCTTTCAAAATACCTTTTTGATGTTATTACCGATTTGGGCCCATGCTTTATTAAATTAGGGCAAGCACTTTCAACTAGACCAGATCTTGTAAGGCAAGATTGGCTAACAGAACTTACAAATCTACAGGATAATCTCCCACCTTTTGATCATAAAATAGCTCTAGAAATAATTGAAGATGAACTGGGATTTCCTGCAAATGAATTATTTGATGATTTTCCAGATCAACCTATTGCATCAGCAAGCTTAGGGATAGTTTATAAAGCAAAAACAAAAAATAATAATTTTTGTGCTGTAAAAGTACAAAGACCTAATTTATATTTTCTTATTAGACGAGATATTGTAATTCTAAAAATTTTAGCAACTACTTTAGGATCATATTTACCACTTAATATAGGTGTTGGTATTGGAGAAATAATAGATGAATTTGGTAAAGCCCTTTTTGATGAAATTGATTATGAGCAAGAAGGAAAAAATGCATTGAAGTTTGCCGATTTTTTCAAATCTAATCCTAATGTATTTGTACCAAAATTAGAAAAAGATTTCTCCTCAAAAAGGGTTATTACAACATCTTGGATTGATGGTGTTAAATTAAGGGACAGAGAAATTTTAGAGAAAAATAATTTGATACCTTCTTCATATATTAGAACTTGCGTGATAAGTGGACTTCAACAATTATTCGAATATGGTTATTTTCATGCAGATCCCCATCCTGGAAACATGTTTGCTCTTAAAGGAGGAAGTTTAGATTATGGACACTTAGCTTATGTTGATTTTGGGATGATGGATACTATTACAAATTCAGATAGGCTTACCCTTATTAAGGCAATTGTGCATTTAATAAATCAAGAATATTTACTTATGGCTAAAGATTTTCAGAAATTAGGTTTCTTAACCAAAGAACAAGATCTTGAACAACTTGTAGAACCGCTAAAAGAAGTCCTTGGTGGATCATTTGGGGCCGAGGTGGGCAGTTTTAATTTAAAAAATGTAACTGATAAATTCTCAAAACTTATGTATTCTTATCCCTTTAGAGTTCCAAGTAGGTTCGCATTAATAATTAGAGCTGTTGTAAGTCAAGAAGGTTTAGCTTTGAGACTTGATCCTGAATTTAAGATTTTAAAAATTGCATATCCATATATTGCAAAAAAACTTTTAACAGATAATTCGGATGAAATTGTAAATATTCTTCTCGAAGTTGTATTTGATAATGAAGGAAGGATACAGATAGATAAGCTTGAAAGTTTATTAAATACCTTATTTAAGGATACTGAAAATATTAATACAGATCTCATACCAGTTGCTAATGCAGGTTTGAAACTATTTGTAAGTGAAAAAGGATCTGAAGTTAGGAAAAACCTTTTATTAAGCATCATTAAGGATGATAGATTAGAATTCAAAGACGCAGAAAAACTCTTAATTTTACTTAGAAATACTTTTAGTCCTTTAAAATTGGCCAAAAGTGCTTTTCAAAATATTATATCTCCGGCTTAGTTTATGGTTTTATATCAACTAATTAAATTATAATTTTTGATTTATAAATTGTTTAAAATTGACTAAAACCTTTAGATACATAAATTGAATAAACAAAGAATAACAAAATCTAATGAGAATATTCAATATTAATTTTCCAAAAAATAAAAAAGTAATATTAGAGGAAAATAATAATAGTAAAAAATATGATCGATATGGTGAAATTGGAAAATTAGTAAAAGAAGCAAGGATTCAAAATAATCTTTCTATTAAAGAATTATCTAATATCTCTAAAATTCCAGAATCTTCTATAAATTCAATTGAGAATAATATTAAAGAACTTAGACCTAGAGATCCTTTTCTAAGGTCAATATTATTTAAGCTGGAAAAATGTTTATCTTTGAAAAATAATGCCTTGGTAGGGTTAAGAATTCAAGAAATAAATACTTTCGAAAAAAATAAAAAGAAATACTTTTTAAGGAAGTTTGATTTTCTAAATTCCTGGCAGGGAACGTTTTTTTATTTTTTATTTTTAATTTTGATATTATTTTTTCTTAATCGATACTTTATTTCAAATATCAATATTATTGAGATTCAAATTATTGAGGAAAAAGTAAAATAAAATTTATCTGGGGATCTAATTAGTTGTTCTCCCATGATTATTTCCAAGATCACTATATTTTTGTAAATTCATATCTATCTCGTCAAGAGTTTGATTTAATTTCCATCTCCAATTGTTAGTAATTGTTCCAGGAGTATTTAATCTACTTGAGTCATCCAAAGATAAGATATCTTGTATAGGAGAGATAAAAAGGTTTGCTTTTGTTCTCATGCCAATTTCCATTAAATTCCAAGAGGGATCATTTGAGTATTTATAGTTATCTTTAATATGATTTTTAATATTACTATTTAAATACTTCCACCACGAAGTGGTAGTAGTGTTATCATGAGTTCCTGTATAAACAACCCAGTTCTCTTTTTCGATATTTTTAGGTAGATAAGGGTTGTTTTCATTTCCATCGAATGCGAATTGCAAAATCTTCATACCAGGTAATTCATAATTGTCCCTTAAAAGTTCTACGTCTTTAGTTATTAATCCTAAATCCTCAGCAATGATAGGTAGATAATCAGATTTTAAATCTTTTTTTAAAATATTTAATAGCTCTTTGCCAGGGGAATTAATCCAAGTCCCATTTATGGCATTTTTGGCATTACCATCAACTCTCCAATATCCAGCCAACGCTCTAAAATGATCAAGTCTTAAAATGTCAACAAGTTCAAATTGTCTTTTAAATCTTTTTCTCCACCACTTAAAAGCTGTTCTTTTGTGCTTAGCCCAATAGTAAGTGGGAGTTCCCCATAGTTGTCCCGTAGATGAGAAATAATCAGGTGGCACTCCACTTTGAAAAAGTAAATCTCCATTTTGAGATATTGAAAATAGTGATTTATTACTCCATACATCTGCACTGTCTCTTGAAACATAAAAAGGTAAATCACCTATAAGTGTAATTCCGTTAGTTTTGGCAAAAACTTTGATTTCCCTCCATTGTTTATCAAGATGCCATTGTATTAATTTTGTTTTAAGTATTTCATTTTTTTTGTCCTTTATCCATATTTTTATAAATTCATTTTTCTTTTGTTTAAACTCCAATGGCCACTCCCACCAAGGCAACATATTGAATTCCTTTCTTATAACCATAAATATTGAATAATTTTCAACCCAGGTATTTTTTTTATTCCATAAATAAAAATCAGTTTTCCTCTCTTCTGATTGAGATTCCCAATCAGCTAAAAGATACTCCCCTAACTTTTTCGATAAATTATTTGCAAAATCAAAATCAAAATGATCTTCGTGCTGGTTAATTGATTGTAAATCCTTCTTATTAAACGAAATGATAAATTTTTTTTCGATTAATTTGTTGATATCAAGAAACCAAGGATTTAACGCAAAACTGGATGGAGAACTATATGGAGATCCAGTTGAATCTGTTGGAGTAAGAGGTAAGAATTGCCAGTGATTAATCTTATGCTTACAAAGCTTCTTAATCCATTCTTTAGCCCCTTCTCCAAAGGTCCCGCAGTAACTACCTCCAGGGAGGCATGAAGGATGAACAAGTATACCTAATGATTTTTTTTTAAGAACTGATTTTAAACTCATCAATATAAAGTAAAATTTTATTTTTATAATTCGTTTTCAATTATTATTTAACAATAACAATAATTAAATATATACCATTTAACAAATAAATTTAGATGTTCCATATATTTGCCTATAAATTTTAAAATTATATATTTCGGAATATTTTTTGTTCAAACTTACGTCTTATGACTATGAAAGATAAATAAGTTAATTAATTTTTGCGGAATTGATATAAGGTACTACGATATTAATATGTTTTAAAAGCTAATTTCGTGACTAGTTCTATCACGGCAGTAGAGAATGAAGGACCAACTTTTAATCTAACTAATAGTCGACTTAGGTTAGTTAGTGGAACCTCTAATCCTAAATTAGCTGAAGAAATCGCATCATATTTAGGAATTGAAAATGTCCCCTTGGTATCTAAAAGATTTGCTGATGGGGAACTTTATATTCAAATACAACAATCTATAAGAGGTTGTGATGTATTTCTTATTCAACCTACATGCGCACCTGTGAACGATAGTTTAATGGAGTTGATGATAATGGTTGATGCTTGTAAAAGAGCTTCAGCTAGACAAATTACAGCTGTCATTCCATATTTTGGATATGCTAGGGCGGACAGAAAAACTTCAGGAAGAGAGTCAATTACTGCAAAGCTTACTGCAAATTTACTTGAAAAATCTGGTGTAGATAGAGTTCTTGCTATGGATTTACATTCAGCCCAAATACAAGGATATTTTGATATCCCTTGCGATCATATATATGGATCTCCTGTATTAATTGATTATCTTGAATCTTTAAAGTTGGAAGAAGTTGTAGTTGTATCTCCTGATGTGGGCGGAGTTGCAAGAGCAAGAGCATTTGCAAAATTAATGAATGATGCTCCATTAGCAATTATTGACAAGAGAAGATCTGCTCATAATATCGCAGAGAGTTTGACCGTTATTGGAGAAGTCAAGGGGAAAACGGCTATTCTTATAGATGACATGATTGATACTGGGGGCACTATTTGTTCAGGTGCAAATTTATTAAAAAAAGAAGGTGCACATAGAATTTTTGCATGTGCTTCTCATGCAGTTTTCTCTCCACCTTCTTATGAGAGATTAAGTTCAAAAGATTTATTTGAACAAGTTATTGTTACTAACAGTATTCCTGTGATTGATAATCAAAATTTCCCTCAGTTAAAAGTACTTTCTGTCGCAAATATGTTAGGAGAGGCAATATGGAGAATTCATGAAGAAAGTTCGGTTAGCTCTATGTTTAGATAATAAATTTATTTTTTATTTTCTTTTAGTATTTTGCTAACTTTTGTGGTCACTTCTTTTGGAACGCTATCAGGACAATATTGTATAGCTGTAGTAACTATTTGAAATTCTGCACCGGCAAATAATTTGTCTCTTTCTAATTTCTTATCCCCTAATTCTTTTACTGCTCCTCCATGTTTACCCTCGACTACTTGTACATATGTAGCAGTAGCTACTCCTAAAGCTTTAGGAAATTCTATCCCAGCTTTTGATGCTATACAAAGATATGAAGCCCCCATACCTTTATATAAATATAAATCTTGTTCGGTAGCCGCTTCTAATTTTTTATCCGCTTTTATTTCTTTATTTAATATTGTTATGTCAAATAAAGTTAAATATAAAAATATAGGGATACTTAAAATTTTAAAAATTTTTTTTGTATGCAATTTTATAAACATTAATTAAATTTTTTTATTTACTTTTTAAAGATAACATTTTTTATTTTAGAAATTAATTGGCCAATAAAATTTATGTAATAATTTTTATTTCATGATGATTCTCTACTATTTTAAGTTTATCTTTATTCCATGAATATATAACCCTGTATCTATAATTATCTCCCTCAATAAGTCTTGTATGCTCAAGGATATACCAGTCTTCATAGGATGATTCGAAAATCATCTCATGTTCATCAACTTGTTTAATATTGGATATTCCATCAATATCACTTAAATAAAAATTTTCTCTTATTAATTGGTGATCCTTTATAAATGCTTGCATTTCGCCTTTTTCTCTATATTTGGGATGTTCATCAAAAAAACTATATTTCTTCTCTGGATACCAAGTGAATTTATAATGAGATTCCCATTCTTTTTTATTTTTAATAGACTCAATTTTTATGTACATGCAAAGGTTATAAGTTTTCTTTTCTTCTTCTAGAAAATATGTCCTATTGGATTTCCAAAGCCCAATGTTACGAGAGAACCATCTTTTTAAATTACTATCTATGCTAACTCCAGGGGAATTATATTCCCCGTAATTAAAGTTATTGATTTGATTATTAACAACCATTTATAAACTTCGATTATTTATTTGATAGCTTAACTGTAAAATAAATATAAATAACTTAATGTGTTTATAAGCAAAAACAGCTTATCAAAACTTCTGGGCAAATGATTTGAATGAAAAAAAAGAATTAAAACTAATATTAGTAGCTGCTAGAAATCATCTTTCTAGGGGCGATCTTAAATCATTATTATCTTATTTAGAATCTGATGAGTGCGAGTTTGAGATTTCTCTTCAAATTTCTGAACCAACGGAACAACCTGAACTTCTTGAGTTGCATAGGTTAGTTGCTATACCAGCTCTTATAAAAGTTTCACCAGCACCAAAGCAAATATTTGCAGGAAGTAATATTTTTGTTCAATTGCAGACTTGGTTGCCTAGATGGAAACAGGAAGGGGTTACAAAAAATTTAGGTATTAATCTTCAACCTTCTAAAATAGATTCAATTAGAACACAAAAAGAGTTTCTCCTTGAGGATGAATTATTGGTTCTTAGACAAGAAAATGAGACACTTACAAAAAGAATCGAATCACAAGAAAGACTGCTAAGAATGGTTGCACATGAATTGAGAACGCCCCTAACGGCAGCAACCCTTGCCATACAAAGTCAAAAACTAGGACAAATTGATATAAAAAAATTGCAAGACGTTATTAAACGACGTTTAGAAGAAATTGAACTCTTATCTCAAGATCTCCTTGAGGTTGGAACAACTAAATGGGAAGCCCTTTTTAATCCTCAAAAAATTGATTTAGGAAACATAAGTGCTGAGGCAATTCTTGAATTAGAAAAGTTTTGGAGATTAAGGAAGATAGAAATTGATACTGATATACCATCAGATCTCCCAAGCGTATATGCAGATCAAAGAAGAATGAGGCAGGTATTTTTAAATTTAATTGAAAATGCCCTTAAATTTTCAGAAGATTCTGGGTCAATTAAAATTACAATGATTCATAAAACAAATCAATGGGTAGAAATAACGATTTGTGACAAAGGAGCTGGAATTCCAGTAAGTGAACAAAAAAGAATATTTCTTGATAGGGTTAGGCTACCACAGACATCTGAGGGTACATCAGGATTTGGTATTGGCTTATCTGTTTGCAGACGAATTGTTGAAGTACATGGGGGAAGAATATGGGTTGTATCAGAAGTTGATGAAGGTTCATGCTTTCATTTTACCGTTCCAGTGTGGCAAGGCCAAAACAAAGATCACCAACACTTGACGAAAGGATAGCTTTACTCCTAATTTTTTATAAGCTATTAAGCTATTTCCTTGGCCCCATCGTCTAGAGGCCTAGGACACCTCCCTTTCACGGAGGCGACAGGGGTTCGAATCCCCTTGGGGCTATTAATTAATTTTTAAAATTTTAATTAATTATTTTATTGAAATTTTTGCTTGCTTATCGACTGCAATCAAATTTTCAGAAAGGTCTTTTTTTAACCTTTTTTCTATCATTCCAATTGGCATCCATTGACAACCCTGAACAGTAAGATCATAAATTAATGAGTTTTTTGAAGTCTCTTTTATAGTTTTAATTTTCCAGCTTCCTTCAAATCTTCTGAAATCTCCTTTTATTAGACTAAATTTTAATAAACCCTGTTCCTTCTCTTCGTATAGATCAATAGTAACTTCCGCTGAAAATTTCATTCCAAGGAAATCTTGAGCGCCAACTTGTTTTAGATGAACATTATTATTATTTTTATAAATTTTTCTACTAGATAACAAATTTGGGATATAAAGATTTAGGCGGTCATAATCAGTTAGTACATTCCATAAAGAGTCAAAAGTCGCAGAAGTAGTTAACTGAGCGGCAAGCCTTCTTGTTCCTCCAGAAAGCTTTTCCATGGTCTGCTCAATTGTTCTATAATCATTTCCCTGAGAATGAGTTACTGATCTTTGAGAATTATTCATAGATGAATTTTTTATTAAATAAAAAATTATTCCTGTGTAACTATACCGACAAAATTTATAAAAATTTTGAAATGGAAAGATTTATAATTAAATATTCCGATCTCAAAACGTAACTATTTTTATAAAACACATACAATTTAAGATACAAATTGATAATCTTTATAATATAAACTTTTAATATAAATAAGTTCAAAAATGGTTTACTCACAAGCAAAAGTTATCGCAGGTGGATTAGCTCATATTCCAATCGTTATATCAGTTTTTTATCTCATAATGACTTTTTTTAATAAAAGGGCTATAAAATTTGAAGAAGCAAATAAATCGAAAAAAACTGAGGCAAAAGTTGTGAAACCTAAGACTGAACCAAAACCAGTAGCTGCTGTCAAGACGGAAGCCCCAAAGCCTATGAAGAAAAAACATGCTGATGTACCAGTAAATATCTATAGGCCAAAGACTCCATTTGAAGGAACTGTGACTGGTAACTACAGTCTCCTTAAAGAAGGGGCTATTGGAAGAGTAAATCACATAACTTTTGACCTTAAGGAAAGTGATCCTTTTTTAAATTATGTCGAAGGACAAAGTATAGGTATTATGCCTGTAGGTGAAGATGCTAATGGTAAGCCCCATAAGCTAAGACTATATTCAATAGCTAGTACAAGACATGGGGATGATTTCGAAGGTAATACCGTTTCTCTTTGTGTCAGACAACTTCAATATGAAAAAGATGGTGAAACTATAAATGGTGTTTGCTCAACTTATTTATGTGATATTAAGCCAGGAGATAAGGTAAAGATTACCGGTCCTGTAGGAAAAGAAATGCTTCTTCCTGACGAAGAGGATGCAAATATAGTAATGTTGGCAACTGGTACGGGTATAGCTCCTATGAGGGCTTATCTAAGGAGAATGTTTGAAGCTACCGAGAAGGAAAAAAATAAATGGAACTTTAAAGGTAAAGCTTGGTTATTTATGGGTGCTCCTAAATCAGCTAACTTGTTATATGAGGAAGATCTACAGAGATATCTTGAAAACTATCCAGATAACTTTAAATATACTAAAGCCATTAGTCGTGAACAACAAAATACAAAAGGCGGAAGAATGTATATTCAAGATAGAGTACTAGAATCTGCAAATGAAATCTTCAATATGATCGAAGATGAAAAAACTCATATTTATCTTTGTGGTTTAAAAGGTATGGAACCTGGCATAGATGAAGCTATGACAAAAGCAGCTGAAGAAAAGGGATTAAATTGGTCAGAGTTAAGACCACAATTAAAAAAAGCTGGTAGGTGGCACGTAGAAACTTATTAAATTTTTCTAAAAAGTTTTTTTAAATAACTAAAAGACTTTTTTGGTTTAGACACAAAATGTAGCTAATTAGCCAAAAAAAGAGGATTTTATCTATATAAGACTTATAAAAAAATATGCCCTCAACCTTAAGTAATCCTCTTAGATTAGGTTTGCGACAAGAAAGAGTAATATCTCCACAATGCCTAATAATATTCGGAGCTAGTGGAGATCTTACCCACAGGAAACTTATACCTGCCTTATTTGAACTCTATTTGCAAAGAAGGATACCTAGTGAATTCGCTATAGTTGGATGTGCAAGAAGGCCTTGGAGTGATCAAGATTTTAAGGAAAAAATGCAAGCTAAGTTAGCTGATCAGATATCTGAAAATGAAAAGGAATGGGAACAGTTTTCAAATTATCTATTCTATGAGCCAGTTGATTTGCAGCAAGAAGATCATGTTATAAGACTTTCCAAAAGATTAAATGAAATTGATAAATTACAGGCTACACATGGTAATAAGACCTTCTACTTATCAGTATCTCCAAACTTCTATGGAAGTGGATGTAAGGCTCTAAAGGCTGCTGGATTACTAGATGATCCTAAGAAAAGTCGAATTGTTATTGAAAAACCCTTTGGAAGAGATTATTCAAGTGCTAAGAAATTAAATAAGATCGTTCAAAGTTGTGCAGATGAAAGTCAGATATATCGAATAGATCATTATTTAGGGAAAGAGACTGTTCAAAACATACTGGTTATGAGGTTTGCTAATACTATTTTTGAACCTATATGGAATAGAAATTATATTTCAAGTGTTCAAATAACATCATCGGAAACAGTTGGGGTTGAAGATAGAGCTGGTTATTATGAAAGCTCTGGAGCTTTAAGAGATATGCTCCAAAATCATTTAACTCAAATGCTTGCTGTTACTGCAATGGAGCCTCCTGGTAAATTTGAACCTGAGGCAATAAGAAATGAAAAAGCAAAAGTTCTTCAAGCTTCAAAACTTGCCGATGAGGATGAACCTTGGAATTGTTGTATCAGAGGACAGTACGCAAAAGGAGGAAATAGCCTAAAAAGACTTCAAGGTTATAGAGATGAAGACGGAGTAAATTTGAACAGTACAACAGAAACTTATATTGCTACAAAAGTATTTATTGATAATTGGAGATGGCAAGGAGTTCCTTTCTACTTAAGAACAGGTAAAAGACTGCCAAAAAGACTTGGGGAAATTGTATTGACATTTAAAGATGTACCAGTACATTTGTTTGAATCAACAATAATTAATCCCGCGCCAAATCAGCTTATTCTTAGGATTCAGCCTAATGAAGGAGCTACTTTTAAATTTGAAGTCAAATCACCTGGATCTGGGATGAAATCAAGACCAGTTGAGATGGAATTTTCTTATGATGAATCTTTCGGAGAACCTTCTGATGAAGGTTATGTAAGGTTATTGGCTGATGCAATGCTTTCTGATCCTACCTTGTTCACAAGAAGTGATGAGGTTGAAGCTGCTTGGAAACTTTATACACCATTAATAGAATTAATGGAAGATGCTCCTTGGAAGTTACCTATTCACAAATACGAATCAATGACTTGGGGACCTCCTGAATCAGATCAATTACTTTCCAAAGACAATATTTTCTGGCGCAGACCTTAACTTTATAATGAAACCTCAATTAACACTTCAAACCCCATTGGAGCTGCCTCATCAAGAAATATCTAATTATTTAAATCAATTATGGATTTCAGAAGATGAAGATAGTTCTGGAGCAAATACTTTTACTTTGATGGTCTGGCAGCCTGCATGGCTTGAACAATGTTTAGTTAAATCAGGCTTAATAAGTGGACCAATTACTGGGACATTAAGTCCAGAGATAATTAAAGTTGCTAAAAATTTAATTATAGATAAAGGATTATCACACACTACCTCAATATATAGTGAAGAGTTATTGACTTTATTAAAGGAAAATTTATCAAATAAAGATCAAGAAGACTTAAGAGGGCAATTCTTTGAATCTTCAATAAGTACCTTAAATCCAAGAAGATTGATTACTTTAGCACCAACTTTAAATAAAGAAACAGAGATAAAAACTTTTGTATCCGCCTATTGCCCACTTAGTGACAACACTATAACTCAACCTATTTGTGGCGATTTGGTTGTCATAAGGGGTGACTCTAATTCTATTAATAAAAAAGGATTGAAAATTATTGATGACCTATCTATAAAAGATTTACCTACATGGTTATGGTGGAATGGCAGCCTTGATGAATCTCAAGAAATTTTTAATTATCTTACTGATCAAGGTATTAGATTAATTATTGATACTGCAAATGGGTCGCCCAAAAGATGCTTGAAAATCCTTTATCAATCAATAAAATCAAATAAGGCTATTAACGATTTAAATTGGGTAAGACTTAAAAGTTGGCGTGAATCATTAGCAATGATTTTTGATCCTCCATCCAGGAGACCTATTTTAGATCATATCTCAGATATAGATATAGATATAGCAGAAGGTAACTTTCTTCAAGCGTTACTTTTAATTTCGTGGATTAGTGACAAACTAGAATGGGTATTTTCAAAAATAGATAAACATGGAGAATTAATAAAAATTGAATTCGAAAGAAATAATGGCGAGAAAATTTCTACATGTATAAATCCTGTACCTTTGGGAAATCCAAGTATTCATTCTGGCCAAGTTATTGGATTAAGGTTGATTTCCAAAATTAGTGAGGTTCGTAAAAACAATACTTGTGTAATACTTGGCTGTGAATCTGTTGAATGTATGAGACTTGAAGCAGGTGGTATGGCTGATATGCAATTAATAGAGCAAGTCGTTCCCAATGCTTTTGCTTCCTCAGAATCAGATGTAAGTAAGTTATTGGGAAGTAGTAGAGGAAATACTAGTCCACTTTTTGAAAATGCTATCAAAGTCGCAGTACAAATATTTAATGGTTTTAATAAATAAAACTAATTAAATGCCTTGTGTAATATCTTCTCCTTCAACTGATACCGGGAAAACTACTTTAGCTCTGTTGATTTCTTGTTGGGCTTTTTCAAAAGGGATAAAAATACAAACTTTCAAGGTTGGACCTGATTATCTTGATCAACAACAACTTAGTTCAATTGGTCAACCTATTTGTCGAAATTTAGATATTTTTTTAAGTGGTGAAGAATGGGTTCAGAAAATTTTTTTAAAGCATTCTTTGAAATATGAGCTCTCATTGATAGAAGGAGCTATGGGTCTTTTTGATGGATTAGGTGCAACTGCTTATTCAAGTACTGCAAATGTTGCAAAACTACTTGGTACTCCAATAATTTTTATTGTTAATGCTAAAGGTCAAGTAACCTCTCTTCTCCCAACAGTTAGAGGTTTTAGAGATTTTGATAGTGAATTATCAATAAAAGGAATTATATTTAACAATGTCAATTCAGATAGACATAAAAGATTAATTAGAGAAGTTTTTAAAAATGAAGATATAGAAATTCTCGGTTTTTTACCTTCTGATTCAAAAATAACTGTTAATAAAGCTAATTTAGGTTTAATTTCTCCATTTGATAGTGATAGAAAAATTGATGTTGATTATTTTGCAAGTTTTGCTGAAAAAAACCTTGATGTTATTTCTCTAAGCAAATTCCTGAAACCCCCTCCAAAAAAAAATATATTAAATACCACTATTAGCAATGATTTTAAAATAGATAAAAATAAACCTATCGCAATTGCAGAAGATAAAATCTTTCATTTCCAATATCCTGAAACGAAAGAGTTTCTTGATGAAATAGGAATTCCTCTAATTTCATGGAGCATTTTTAATAATGAAGAAATTCCAAATGAGGCTTCATCTTTAATTATTCCAGGAGGTTTTCCTGAAAAATATGCTAGTCATATAAGTAATTCAGATAAAAGCTTAAAGTCATTAAGAGAATTCCGTAAAAAAGGATTTATTTATGCAGAGTGTGGTGGGATGATGATCTTAGGAGATTTAATAAAAGATGAAAATGGTAACAACCATAAAATGAGTGGAATATTACCTTTTAAATCAATAAAAAGTAATTTGTCGGTAGGTTATAGATATATAAAGGGTCTTAAAGACACTCCAATAATTAAACAAAATCAATTAATAAGAGGACATGAATTTCATTATTGGGAACTTGAACGTTCTTCCTCAGAATTTGAGTTAAAAAAAAATAAACATAATAGCCAATTATCTTTTCCATGGGAAATTAAATCGTGGGAGACTAAATTTAAAAATGAAGGGTGGTCAGATAACAAATTACATGCAAGTTGGATTCATTTACATTTACCAAGTTGCCCAGAAGCTGCAAAAAACTTTATAAACGCTACACAAGTTAATTATTCTCAAAATTCTTAATTTATTATCAAATTAATTATGTTTAAAGGTGAACCTATAAAAACTATTCCTGGTAATGTAATTAGTGGACCTAAAAGACTTCCTACAATAACTTCAAATTTTGTATGACCAAGAGTTTCTTTTAAAGCTAATTGAGACTCAGGATCTAATTTCTTTGCGAGTTTGTTAATTTCTGCAGCCTGAATACCCGCTGATTTTCTAACCCCACTGGCGTCGTACATAACAATTAGTGAAAGTGCAATCGCTAATGCAAATATTGGGTTATCAAAGCCTAATTGAAAACCTATTCCTGAAGTAGTTCCAGTTATTAAAGCAGAATGGCTTGAGGGCATCCCTCCTGTTTCAAACATAATTCCAAATCTAATCTTTCCTGTTGAAAAGAAATTAAATATAATTTTGAAAAATTGGGCTATTAAACAAGATAATAAACTCCAGAAAAGAACTGAATTATCAAAGAAAGCTGAAAATTCTGACATAAGTTAAATACTCTTTACCTATCTCTATTTGTAATGAAATCAGCTAAGGAGACTAAATGTTTTGCATTTAAACCCCAAGGCTCAATTGCTTTCTTAGCTTTGTCCACTAAATCGAAAGCTCTTTTCTTTGATTCCTCCATTCCAAGTAATTTAGGATACGTAGTTTTATCTGCCAAAAGATCTTTACCTGCTGTTTTGCCAAGCTTCTCACTGCTTGAAGTTAAATCAAGAATGTCATCTATTATTTGGAATGCTAAACCTATTCCCTCCGCATATGTAGTTAGGGCCTTTAATAATTCTTCATTAGCTCCGGCAATCATTGCTCCGGTTCTTACGCAAGCTTTTAATAATGCACCGGTCTTATGAAGATGAATGTACTCAAGGGTTTCGAGATCAACCTCTTTCCCTTCACATTCCAAATCAACAACTTGACCTCCGACTAGTCCAGGTGCTCCTGCTACTAAGGAAAGTTCTCCAACTACATTTAATAATCTATTGGGATCAACGCCAGGGCTTCTTAATGAGACCATTTCAAAGGCTCTAGTTAATAATGCATCGCCAGCCAGAATAGCTAATGCATCTCCATAAACTTTATGGTTAGTAGGTCTTCCTCTCCTTAAGTCGTCATTGTCCATCGCAGGTAAATCATCATGAATTAAGGACATGGTATGAATCATTTCTATGGCAACCGCTGTAGGAACAGCTAGAGAGGGATCCCCTCCTGCTAGAGAACAAGATGCTAGACACAAAATAGGACGTATTCTTTTACCTCCAGCCAGGAGAGAATATCTCATTGATTCCCTAAGTACTTCTGGATTCTCTGGGCCTAATGATAAATTAAGAGCTTCTTCGACGACATTTCTTGTGTCTGTTAGATATTTTTCAAAATCTTGAATATTATCTAAAACTTCTGTCATTTTTACGTTGAGTAATTTTTTTCTGCATCATTGGCTTTATGGCTGCAGGTCATTAAGAGTTGATGATAAACCAAATTGTTTTTGCCAGCTGGAAATAGTATTTACTAGTAACATTGTTACTGTCATTGGTCCAACACCACCAGGGACGGGAGTGTATGCAAATACTTTGGGAATGACATCTTCTAATAATACATCTCCACATAATCTGTTTTTGCTTTTGTCGGAACTTTTTAATCGATGAATTCCAACATCAATAATTACAGCACCCTCTTTAACAAAACTCGAGTCTATTAGGTTAGGTTTTCCTGCCGCAGCAATTAATATATCCGCTTCCTTGCATATTTTATTTAAATTTATAGTTTTTGAATGAGTCATTGTTACCGTCGCATTAAGATTCAGCAACATAAGGGATAGTGGTTTTCCAACCAACAAACTTCTTCCAATAACAACAATTTTCTTTCCTTCAATTTTAATATTTTGGGATCTAAGTAAATTAATTATCCCAGCTGGTGTGCAGGATCTCATCGCAGGTTCATTTTTTACTAACTTCCCAATATTTTGCTCATTTAATCCATCCACATCTTTTCCTGGATTAATGAAACTTATCAATCTTTGTTCATCAAATTTCTTTGATATGGGTAGTTGTAATAACATTCCATCAATATCATTATCAAGGTTTAATTTATTTAATAATTGTTCAACTTCTTTTTGCTCTACTGAATCTTTTAGATGAAAAATATAACTCTTTATTCCTACTCGCGAACAAGCTTTTTCTTTGTTCCCTACATAAACTCCGCTTGCGGGATCTTCGCCAATTCTTATTACAGCCAAACCTGGATTTCTTTTTGCAATTGTTTTATTTATTTGAATATAGTTTTTTAATCTTTCTTCGATTTCTAAAGATAATTTTTTACCATCTAGTTTTAATGACATTTAGAAAAACTTCTCCTTTTTACTTCTAGCATGCCTATAATTTTAAATTAATCAATTATATCTAATTGTATTCTGTGGAAACTACTACAAGAATTATAAAAAAATTAAATAAATTATGGAAAAGAAGTCAATTCCCTGCACAGAATCCTATTCAAATTTCAACAATAGATAAATTAATTATCTTCCTTATATGTATTGTTATCTCCATAATATCTTCCTATAAAATTCTTATAACTCCAACGTTAGGAGTTTCAGATGTTTTTTATTGGGGCTTGAATTTTGCTGAAGTCTTATTTACGTGTGGATTTTTAATACTAGTTTCTAGAAAAGAAAATCCAAACATTAATTCAAGACAAATCTTGTTAATTATTTCGCTGCTGTTAGTCGTTCAGATGATAAAAAATATATTTCAACCAGGATTTAGTCCTTTGTCTATCATAATACCTCCTGCTTTAATTATTTCTCAAGGTATGGGGACTATAACAGCTTTAGCTTGGGTCTCAATAGCAAGTCTAAGTTGGCCATATTCTTTGACAAATATTAATAGTAATCTACTACTCATAACCTTGATTTGCGCATGTGTCGTTTCAGTTCTTGGAGGAAGAATAAGAAGTCGAGCTCAGTTACTTCAACTTTCAATATTTGTTCCCATTGGGGCAATGTTTTCTCAATGGCTACTAATTGGAAATGAGGAATATTCATTATTGGATAACCAAGAATTTTTCACTTCAAATGGCAAAATATTTTCTGATTCTCTGCTTTTAGCAATAATAATGCTCATAACAATATTATTTATTCCCATTTTTGAGTCAATATTTGGATTGTTAACAAAGGCAAGATTATTGGAATTGGCTGATAAAGAAAAACCTCTTATTAGAAGACTCTCTATTGAAGCTCCAGGGACTTTCGAACATACTTTATTGATATGCGGTCTTGCTGAAGAGGCGACAAGAATGATAGGAGGAGATATTGATCTTATTAAAACTGGCTCTTTGTATCATGATGTTGGTAAATTACATGCTCCAAATTGGTTCATTGAGAATCAAGATGGTTCGAAAAATCCACATGATGAAATAGATGATCCTTTAAAAAGTGCGAAGGTTTTACAAGCCCACGTAGATGAAGGCCTGAAATTTGCAAGAAAAAATAGATTACCAAAACCAATAGCTAATTTCATCCCAGAACATCAAGGAACTCTAAAAATGGGATATTTTCTTAATAAAGCTGAAGAGAAAAAGTTAAATTTTAATGAGAGCGATTTTAGATATAAAGGACCTATCCCTCAATCTAAAGAAACGGCTATCTTGATGCTTGCCGATGGATGTGAAGCTGCATTAAGAGCGATGGATATTAATGCTTCTGATTCTGAAGCACTAGTAACAATATCTAAAATAGTTAATTCAAGGGAAACTGATGGCCAGTTAAATGATAGTAATCTTTCCAAGGGAGAAATTTTTCTAATAAAAAAATCTTTTTTAAATGTTTGGAAAAGAATTAGACATAGACGAATTCAATATCCAACAACAAAAAATAATACTTTTTCTTAATTTAATATTTTTTTATAATCTGATATTTCTTCGATGTCTCGGATTACACCAATATATTAAAGCTAAGGTACTAAATAAAGAGGACAAAAGTGTAATACCTCCAATTCCAAAAAAATCTTTAAGGGCGACTAATCGAAAAATAGAATATGGAGCTGTTCCAGAAATTATCATTGAAAGAGATACTAGAGTTAAAGTAATACCCCATTTCTTCTCCGCTAAAAGAGCAGAAGCAGATACTATTCCAACTATTGCAGCAGGCCAGCCAACGCTTATAGCTAAAGTTATATTAGCCACTTTTAATGAAGGGCCATAACTTACTATTAAAGCGATTATGGGTAAAGCAATGATATTACCTATTAAACCAACCCATGCAAGAGTCCAATATCCTAATACCCTATCTCTCATTATTTTAGTTGATTAAATTAAAAATTAAAGCTTTAATCTACATTATTAGGCTACTGGTTTTTGCCTAAACTTAATAATCCCAAAACTAAATCATTTTTTAGGATTTGATAATATCTTATTTTTAGGATTTTCTAAATTATCAAATTGGGGGTGAATAGAGTTTTTCTTCTCTGAAAATACAAGCCTGTTTAAAGCATTTACAAAAGCATTCGCAGCAGCTACAACAACGTCTGTATCCGCAGAGTGTCCTGAATATATTTTATTCTTGTTCCGAATTCTTATAGTAACTTCCCCTAACGCATCTATTCCTTCCGTTACAGATTTCACTGAAAACTCTATTAATTCATTAGGAACTTTAGCTAATGCATTTAGTGCTTCGCAAACCGCATCTACAGGCCCAGTACCTATTGCGACAGCAGTATCTTCAGTATGATCTTCTGTATTTATAAGAGTTACTGTCGCTGTAGGCTTGGATGTACTGCCGCAACTTACTTGAACATGACTTAGTTGAAATTTAGATTCCGGAAGTTGAACCTGTTCACTAACTATAGCTTCTAAATCTCTATCAGTAATTTCTCGTTTTCTATCAGCTAGATCTTTGAAACGAGCAAAAGCATCGTTCAGGTCTTCTCTACTTAAATCGTATCCCATCTCTTCCAATCTTGCCCTTACTGCACTTCTTCCGCTAAGTTTCCCTAATGAAATTTTATTATCATTCAAACCAACAGTTTTTGCATCAATAATTTCATATGTGAGTCTATTTTTTAGTACACCATCTTGATGGATCCCTGATTCATGAGCAAAAGCATTTGCCCCAACAATTGCTTTATTGGGCTGAACATTCATTCCAGTTAAGTTAGATACTAATCTCGAAGTTTTTGTGATTTCTTCTGTTCTTATGGCTGTTAGTGGAGTAGGTGAATCTGAACTTCTTCCAAAAAAACTATTAAAAAAACTTTTTCTCACATGTAATGCCATTACTAATTCTTCTAGTGAGGCATTCCCCGCTCTTTCACCTATACCATTTATTGTGCACTCTAATTGCCTCGCTCCGTTCTTTACTGCTTCTAGAAAATTAGCAACAGCTAAACCTAAATCATTATGACCATGAACAGAAATAATAGCTTCATCAATATTTGGAACATTTTTATTAATATCAAAAATAAGCTTCCCAAATTCACTTGGAGTTGTGAACCCAACTGTATCTGGAATATTAATAGTTGTTGCTCCTGATTTTATTGCTAGTTGAATTACTTCATAAAGAAATTCAGGATCACTCCTTGAGGCATCTTCACAAGAGAATTCAATATCATCAACTAATGATTTAGCATAACTAACCATTTCTGGAACTATAGAAAGAACATCTGCTCTTGTTTTTTTAAGTTTATGTTTTAGGTGTATATCGCTAGTAGCTATAAACGTATGAATTCTTTTTTTAGGGGCTGGGCTTATAGCTTCATAACAAGCTTTTATATCATCTAAAGAGGCCCTAGCTAAACCACAAATTATTGGACCATTTTCACCACCAACGACTTCAGCAATTTTGTTTACTGCCTTAAAATCTCCACGACTAGCATATGGAAATCCTGCTTCAATAACATCTACTCCTAATCTTGCAAGTTGATTCGCAATTGCAAGCTTCTCCTCAAGATTTAAACTCGCACCTGGAGATTGCTCACCATCTCTCAATGTTGTATCAAAGATCAATATTCTGGATGGATCTTTGGCCATTAGTTAAATACAATTAATTCTATATTAAGCTAATTAAAAAAAAATTACTAGATACAGGAAACTTAAATTAGTCTTTAGGAATCAATCCTTAATAATTTTAGGTTAAATTATTATAAATAAAAAGTATTTATATTTATTAAATAAAGTATCCTTTATAAAAAATAAATAAATATTTGCCTAAAGGTAAATTTTGATATTTAAACGGCCTTTAATCATAAACTTTTAAAAACTATGAATGGGCCTTTTCCTAATAAAAATTACTTAGGTAGATTGGCAATAGTTTTACATGCTCATCTTCCATATGTTAGAAAAAACGAAAAAAATTCTTTAGAAGAAGATTGGTTATTCCAAGCAATACTCGAATGTTATATTCCATTACTTCAAGTAATGGAATCAAGCAAAAAGCAAGATATTAGCAATACAAAATTAACCCTCAGTTTATCTCCAACTTTATTATCTCTTCTTCAAAATAAACAAATTAAAAAGAAATACTCATCTTGGATTAAAACAAGAATAGAATTTTTGAGTGATTTACCTAAAAAAGAACAAGCTGCATCTGAATTTCTTCTGAGAAATATCAAAAATAATTATTTATATTGGGAAAAATGTTCTGGAGATTTAATAGAAAGATTTAAAAATTTAAATATGACTGGAAATCTAGATATCCTAACTTGTGCGGCAACACATGGATATTTACCAATCCTTAGAGAAAACCCTGAAACAGTGTTAGGTCAAATAAATACTGCGATAAGAAGTCATGAAGTTATTATTGGAACAAGACCCTTAGGGATTTGGTTGCCAGAGTGCGCTTATTATGAAGATCTTGATGACATATTACTTAATTGCGGAATTAGATATGCAGTTTTAGATGGTCATGGGATTTTGAATGGATCACCAAGGCCAAGATATGGCGTATATGCACCTATTTGTTCAAAAAAAGGGGTGGCTTTTTTTGGGAGAGATAGTGAATCAACATTGCCAGTTTGGTCCTCAAGAGAAGGATACCCAGGAAATCCAGTTTATAGAGAATTTCACAAAGACTTAGGGTGGGAATTATCTTCCTCAGAACTACAAAAAAAAGGCATTCCAACAAGCAGACCTCTAGGATTGAAATTTCATAGAATCACAAATCATAAATGTTCATTAGGCAAAAAAGAATTTTATATAGAACATGAAGCTATAAAAAAAGTTGAAGAACATGCTGAAAATTATCTTTTATCAAGATCTAAACAATTAAAGAACCTTTCTTTATCAGCATCATTCGAACCGTTGTTAATTGCTCCATTTGATGCTGAACTATTTGGACATTGGTGGTATGAAGGACCAAGGTTTATAGAAAATATACTTAAAAAATCTCCAAAGTATTTCATTAAGCTTACAAACCTAAAGGAAATTCTTCTTCAAAATCCTAACCTTCAAATTTGTGATCCTTCTCCTTCAAGTTGGGGGCAGGGGGGGTTTCATAATTACTGGCTTAATGATAAAAATGCATGGATAGTTCCAGAAATCACAAAAGCGGGGGCTGTTTTTGTTGAATTATCTAGTAGGAAATTTAATGATGATTTTTCTATAAGATTATTAAAGCAAGCAGCAAGAGAATTACTTCTTTCTGAATCCTCTGATTGGAGTTTCATTTTAAGGGCTGGAACTACAACTGAACTCGCTAAAGAAAGAATTGATAGACATCTTTGTAGATTCTGGAAATTAATTGAGATGCTAGAAAATAAGTCTATTATTGATTATAAATTTCTCAAAGATATTGAAGAAGAGGATAAAATATTTCCTAATATAAGAATTAAAGATTGGCAATTTTAAAAATCTTATTTTATCTTTAACATCCCAAGCTTAACTTTTAAAGGTGAATTGATAAACATTTTACTCATTACATAAATCAGTTTTGGTAATGGAAGTGTATTGGTTAGAAAACCTACCCATTCTTCCGTTGACAATTTGAAGAAATTAGAAAAGAAACTTCTTAATCTACTTTCATCAAAGCTCATTAATCTCCGGAGTCCGTATTGATAGAGCCTATGTCTTTGAGTTAATTCATATGGCCATAATACTGACCAACCTTTAGTAGCTAATTCTCGTGAACTATAGTTTGGTTCTTTCAAAAAGATTGCTAATTTTTCAGCAAGAAGTGGAGCTCTTCTTAATAGAGATCCAATCATATAACCAGATGCGGGATGCACCATGCTTGCGGCTCCTCCAAAACCAAGAACCAATTGTTTTTTATATGGTAATGGTAAATTCATAGGGAATAAGCAATTCTCCTCATGAAAAATCTCTACTACTTTTATTCCTTTATTCTGTAATCTTCTTAAAAGTCTTTTTTTTAGATGGTCTTGTGAAAAAGCAGGGAAACTAGCTAGTGATGTCTCCTCAACAAAATAAGTTTGACTACCCAAATCCATTGCATAAAGAAAGGAGGGCGATTTAAATAACTCTTCATCATCTAAATGGTCAGAACGAAAATCCATTAAAACAAATTGATCTTTTTTTACAGGAGGAATAGAAAATTTACCGACTATTCCATAAGCAGCTTGCTGGGCGACTTCTTTTGAAATTGGCCTTTTAATAAATTTACTCTTGTGTCCGCTTGCATCAATTACTAATCTTGCCTTTAGTTTTACCCCTGATAAACAAATTACTTCAGAAATTTTGTTTTCTGATTTAATTGATTTTGCAGTTTCATTCAACCATTCAATACCTTTGCAGCTCTTCAAAAGTTCATTTTGAAAAGCCTCCTGATTTATTAAACCATAGTCATAACAATGTTTTGTGGGATTATTACCTTTGTCCTTTATTCCATCTCCAAAATAGCTTATAGTTTTTGACCATCTATGAGATAGCAAAGACGCTAAACCAAATTCCTCTAACTCAGAAGCCCAAATCCCATATGTGTTTTCCCATTTTTCATGGGGAGATTTAGTTGATATTCCCTTAATATTAAGATTTTGTTTGGCTAATTCTGAAGCTATACATAATGCTGCAGGTCCAGAACCTAAAATTAAAATATCAAGAATTTCCATATGAACTTTAAAATCTAATGGTTGTTAAATTTCTTTTTCATTAGAAATTAATTGATCTTCTTCTTCAATTTGTTCATGAGGAACCAATACAACCTCGGATAAACGATCTCCATCATCTAATCTTTGTAATTTCACACCTGTAGCAGCTCGTGATTGTTGAGAAATTTTATCGGCATTAGTTCTTACTATTACACCTCTTTCGGTAACCAAAAGTAATTCTTCACCTTGCCCCAGAACCTTAAGTCCTACTAGTGAATCATCTTTTATTCTGAATTTTATTGCTGTTAGTCCCATTCCCGCGCGTTTTTGTAATCTAAATTTTGTTACTGGAACTCTTTTCCCAAGCCCAAAAGCACTGGCTACTAGAACCCAAGGTCCATTTGAAGACTTGCTTTCAATATCTTCCTCATTCTCAATATCTTCCTCATCAAAATTTGCCAATTGATCAACCAGATTACAACTTAAAACATCCATCGAAACAAGTTTATCTCCAACTTTTAAGTTCATTGATTTAACACCTCTAGCAGTCCTCCCAAGAGGTCTTAATTCATTAATATCTAACCTAAAATGAATGGTCATCCCTTTGCTTGACCCAATTAAAACACTATCTCCTTCTGTTGATAATCTAACCCATGTTAAAGCGTCTCCATCTTCTAGGTTAATTGCAATTAGCCCATTTGAGCGTACTTTTGAAAAAGCGGATAGTGGAGTCCTTTTTATATAGCCAGCTTTAGTAAGCATTAATAAATAACACTCGTTATCGAAAGAATCTACTGAAACAAGAGAAGTGATTTGTTCTTCTCTTGGTATTGGGAGTAGTTGAACAGAGGGAGTCCCTTTAGCTGTTCTACTACTCATAGGCACTCGATAAGCTGGAAGTGCATAAGCTACACCTCTCTCACTGAAAAGTAAAAGAGTATCATGATCATTACAGCTTATGAATAATTTAACTTCATCATCTTGTTGATTCTTTGTTCCAGCTTTACCTCTAGACCCCCTGCTTGTAGATTCGAATTCACTTACAGGCATTCTTTTTAGGTATCCTGCAGCAGTTAATAAAACAACAGATCTTTCGTTGGCTATTAAGTCAATATCATCTAGCCCCCCGCCTAAATTGAGAATCTCTGTTTTCCTCGGAGATGAAAATCTTTCATCAATTTTAGAAAGCTCTTCAAGAATAATCTCATTTATTCTCTCCTTATCATTCAATATATTTATATAATCTGTAATTTTTCTTGTAAGCTCATCATGCTCTGCTTTAATTTTATCTGCCTCTAAAGCTGTTAATCGTCTTAATTGCATTTGTAAAATAGCATCTGCTTGAATTACAGATAGTTCATGATCATTTTGCAATTGTTCTCTTGCTGAATTTGTATCTTTTGCAGATCTTATTAAATTTATAATGTTATCCATAGCTTCAAGGGCTAAAAGAAGACCTTTAATAATGTGATCTCTCTCTTCTGCTTTTTTCAATAAAAAGCTTGTTCTTCTTTTGATTGTCTCAATTCTAAATTCTAGAAATACATCTAGCATTTTCCTAAGAGAAAGGGTTGTAGGTTCTCCGTTGACAAGGGCTAAAATATTTGCACTAAAATTATTTTGGAGAGGTGTTATTTTAAATAAATTATTTAGAACAACTTGAGGATAGGCATCTCTTTTAAGCTCAATTACAATTCTCATTCCATCTCTATCACTCTCATCTCTAATATCAGATATCCCATCTAATCTTTTCTCATTTACTAGATCTGCGATTCTTTCTATAAGAGCTGCTTTATTAGTTTGAAATGGAAGCTCAGTAATTATTACGGCATCTTTTTCTGCTCTCCCAGGAGATTTAATTTGTTCAATATCTGCAACACCTCTCATAGTTATCGACCCCCTCCCAGACTTGAAAGTCTCTCTGATACCATCTCTTCCTAATATCTGTCCTCCAGTTGGAAAATCTGGACCTTTAATTTTTTCAAAAAGTTCTTTATCTTCTATTGAGGGGTTTTTGATTATAGATTTTAGACCATCAATTAATTCTCCTAAATTATGCGGAGGTATATTAGTTGCCATTCCTACAGCAATGCCTGATGATCCATTTAAAAGGAGCTGAGGTATCCTAGCTGGTAAAACTGTTGGTTCTTGTTGTGATCCATCAAAATTATCGGAAAAATCAACTGTCTCAGATTCAATATCCTCGAGTAAACTTTCGTCTGTTAGGGATTGAAGACGTGATTCAGTGTATCTCATCGCAGCAGGCGGATCATTATCTACTGATCCGAAGTTCCCATGACCATCTATCAATGGCATTCTCATAGAAAAATCCTGTGCCATCCGTACTAATGCATCGTAAACAGCAGTATCTCCATGAGGGTGGTACTTTCCTAAAACCTCGCCTACAACTCTTGCACATTTTCTGTAAGGCCTGCCGCTTGTTAATCCAAGCTCATACATCGCATATAAAATCCTTCTGTGCACTGGTTTTAATCCATCTCTTGCATCAGGAAGAGCACGACCGACAATGACACTCATTGCGTACTCTAGGTAAGAGCGAGACATTTCATTTCTTAAATCAGTCTGAATGATTCGATCGTTATTTTCACTCAAACCATTATTCTCAGAATCAACAATATCGGACATATAAAAAACCTTTACTTAATAATAATCCCTGATTGTCAGAATGAATAAAAAAAAGCTAATAATTAATTTTCAAATACTCACATTTATACACAAATAATAAAAAAACTCTTTTGTTTTTAAATAATTATTGGCTTATTACACCTTTAGTTGTTAACTTAATCAGAATAATTAAAAAATTCGTGAATATAGAAATTGGTTTAAACAAAAAAGTTAGAAGAGCTTATGGTATTGATGAAATAGCGTTAGTGCCCGGAACTCGAACTCTTGATTATGATTTAACTAATCCTTGTTGGTCAATTGGAAATATTGAAAGAGAAATTCCAATTATTGCTAGTGCAATGGATAGTGTTGTTGATGTAAATACAGCTGTAGAGCTATCTAAGTTAGGGGCTCTTGGTGTTCTTAATATGGAAGGTATTCAGACTAGATACGAAAATCCGAAAGAAATATTGAGTCAAATCTCATCTGTTGGAAAAAAAGAATTCGTTCCCTTAATGCAAAAAATATACAGTGAACCTATAAAAGAAGACCTAATAATTCAAAGAATTTTTGATATTAAAGAAAAAGGTGGGATAGCTGCTTTAAGTGGAACGCCACAAGCTGCCATCAAATATAAAGAAACACTAGTCAAATCAAAAATAGATTTATTTTTTCTACAAGGTACTGTAGTCTCTACGGAGCATTTAGGGATGGATGGAAATAAGACATTAAATATTAAAAGCCTTTGTCAATCTTTAAATGTTCCTGTTGTTGTTGGTAATTGTGTAACCTATGAAGTCGCAGATCTCCTTATGAAAGCAGGTGTAGCAGGTCTCATGGTGGGGATTGGCCCAGGTGCTGCTTGTACTTCTAGAGGTGTTTTAGGTATCGGCATACCTCAAGCAACAGCAATATCTGACTGCAGTTCAGCAAGAGATAATTATTTTGAAGAAACTGGTCGTTATGTTCCAATAATTGCTGATGGGGGAATTATTACTGGTGGAGATATTTGTAAATGTATTGCTTGTGGTGCTGATGCAGTAATGATCGGTTCTCCAATAGCTAAATCATCAAGTGCCCCAGGTAATGGGTTTCACTGGGGAATGGCAACTCCTAGTCCCATTTTGCCAAGAGGTACAAGAATTGAAGTTGGTTCTACAGGTTCTTTAGAAAGAATCATAAAAGGACCTGCATTACTTGATGATGGGACACATAATTTACTTGGAGCTATTAGAACATCAATGAGTACTCTTGGCGCTAAAAATATTAAAGAAATGCAAAATGTAGAGATAGTAATTGCACCATCTCTTTTAACAGAGGGCAAAGTGTATCAAAAAGCTCAACAACTTGGAATGGGTAAATAACATCAAAATTAATCTCTTTTAATGTTAAATATTTCTCTTTAGGAGTTATCATTAAGTTATGGGGGAAACCCCATACTCCTCACACACCAAATCGCCCGATTTATCGGGCTTTTTTAAGTCCTTTTGTTACTTATATGTTTTTATCTGTAATGAAATCATCACTTAAAAGAATAGCTTGCTAAATTTTCTAAAAGGAATATTTAAATTATGTCATCAGCCCCCGCCGTAACTGATTCTTCATTTGACAAAGAAGTTTTGAAAAGTGATCTGCCAGTCTTAGTTGATTTTTGGGCTCCATGGTGCGGACCTTGCAGGATGGTCGCACCAGTTGTAGAAGAGATTTCTAAAGACTTTGAAGGAAAAATTAAAGTATTTAAATTAAATACAGACGAGAATCCAAATGTTGCAAGTCAGTATGGAATTAGAAGTATCCCAACCTTAATGATCTTCAAAGGTGGTCAAAAAGTTGATACTGTTGTTGGAGCAGTACCAAAAGCGACTCTTTCAAGTACCTTATCGAAACACTTATAAAATAAGGTATTGTCAAAAATAGGACTCATAGATTATGGAATGGGTAACATTCATTCCGTAACAAAAGCCTTAGAAAGTCTTGAAGAAGAAATAGTTTTAATAAAAAATAATCAACAAATAAAAGACTGTAAAGCAATTATTCTTCCTGGGGTTGGTTCATTTGATCCTGCAATTAGTAATCTCAGGAATACAGAATTAATAATTGATATTAAAAATTGGATTAAAAGTGGGAAATCATTTTTAGGTATTTGTCTTGGCTTGCAATTGCTTTTTGAATCAAGTGATGAAGGCTCAATGAATGGACTAGGAATAGTAAAAGGCAAAATAAAAAAAATCCCGCAATTATCTAATCAAAGAATCCCTCATATTGGATGGTGTGAACTTCTTCCAACAAGAAAAAATAGCTTATTAAAAGAAAATGAATTAAATAATTGGGTATATTTTGTTCATTCTTATCATGCTGTGCCCACAAATTCTAATTTAATAACTGCAAATGTTAGTTATGGTTCTGAGAAATTAACAGCAATAATCGAACAAGATAATTTACTGGCTTGCCAATTTCATCCTGAAAAATCGGGAAAAACCGGAGAGAAACTTTTACGTAAATGGATTAAAGGGATTCAATAAATACATGTGATATATGAAAACAAATTTGAGGTTGATTGGAGGAAGAAGGCTTGAGAGCCCGAATAATATTGATACTAGGCCAACGACTTTAATGGTTAGAGAAGCAATTTTTAATATTTTGAAAAATACTGTAGAAAACTCCAATTGGTTAGATTTATTTAGCGGAACAGGGTCTATATCCTGTGAAGCATATAATCATGGAGCAAAAAAAATAGTTGCCATTGAAAAAAATAAAAAAAACTCAAAAATATGTTTAAGAAATCTATACTCATTGCAAAATATAGTTAATCGAAAAAATGATATTGAGGTTATTTGCAAAGATGTATTAATTTGGACAAAGCCAGAAAATGAGAGGAATATCTCTTCTTTAAATAATTTTAATAAAATAAAGTTTGACTTTATATATTTAGACCCCCCATATAAAGCTAATTACCATGAATTAGTTTTAGGTCAAATATTTAATTGTAATTTTATAAAGAAAGGTACTATTGTTATCTGTGAACATTCACTAGATTTGGATATTAAGAATAATATTTTGTGGGAAATTTTTGATATAAGAAGTTATGGTCAATCAAAGTTGACTTTTTTAATCCATATCTAACATTCCTGAACCTCTCCTATATTGATTCCATGCGCTAACAAATAATCCTAGTAGGGTAATTGGAACTAATCCTAAAACAATTCCACATAAAAGAGGTTCAATCATTTTCTGGCATTTTTTTCGTTTCTCATTCACAATTGTTACATAGAGACAATTTTTTGTGACAACATCTTCATCATCTGCAGCAGAAAAAATTTTGAAAATAAAAATATGGAAACAGTGTTTTATCGGGTTTCTGATTTTATTAATATGTTGTTCTTTATTTTATTTATATCATGAAGAAAATAATACATATATACTTAAAACTCTTGAACTCAATGGATCTGTTAAAGAAGGAGATATTCTATTTAAGATGAATTGCGTTGGATGTCATGGTATTACTGCAAGAGGATTGGTTGGACCAGATTTACATTCAATAACAGAGCGTTTAAATGATACAGAAATTATAAAACAAGTTGTTCAGGGGAATACCCCTCCTATGCCAAGTTTTGAAATTGATCCTCAAAAGATGTCTAATTTATTAGTGTATTTACATAGCTTGTAATAAATTTGAAAAAAAAGAAACTTAACTTGAAAGTTGTATTGGTCGAACCAAATGGGCCTATGAATGTTGGAAGTATTGCAAGATTATGTTCTAATTTTGAAGCAAATGAATTAAGAATTGTTTCCCCAAAATGTGATATTTTTTCCTTAGAAGCAAAAAAAATGGCTTTAAAAGGCCAAAGATACATTGATAATTGTAAGATTTTTAATAGTATTGAGCAAGCAATTTTTGATTGTGATTTGGTCCTTGCTACGTGTGGAAGGATTGATTTAAGCAATAATATTGAATGTGAATCTCCTGAGGATATATCTAAATGGATTTCTTCTTTTGTAGAGATTAATAATTTAGGGATTTTATTTGGAAGAGAGGATAGAGGTTTAAGTAATAATGAATTACTTTTTGCCCATAAGATTTTAAGTATTAAAACTTCTCAAAATTATCCATCTTTAAATCTATCTCATGCAGTTTCCATAATTTTGTATGAATTAAATAAATCTTCAACAAAGTATTTGGAGAAAGATTTAAAAGTTTTTGACCTTGCATCATCAAAACAAATTTATGAATCTTTTAAAGAAATAGAAGAAATGCTTATTAGAACAGGGTATCTTTTAGAACATACAGCTAATTCAAAAATCAGTAAGTTTAAAAAATTTATATTAAAAGCGAAAACATCAAATTATGAGATTAATGTCTTGAGAGGAATCGTTCACCAAATTAACTGGTTTTTAAATAATTCACAAGAGAAGTAAATTTATAAAGTTAAATAAAAATCGATGGAAAATTTGATATTTTTTAGTTAAAATTTTTTATTATCGAAGTATTAAATATATTCTAAACATCAGTTTTTGCTGTAATAAAAATAGCTCTAAAAAATTTAATTTGGAATAAGAAATCAATTTAAATAAAAATAAGTTCAAATATACTCAAAACGTTCAATTTAATTTGGATATTTACTAATAACATTTTCTGAAGTATCATCTACTGATCATTCGAAAATTAAGTAAAACTAAAGCTGTGAATAATACAAAGAAAAGAAGAGTTTTTCCTTTTACGGCTGTAATTGGTCAAGAAGAAATGAAATTAGCTCTTTTGTTAAATGTTATAGATCCCAGAATTGGAGGAGTAATGATTATGGGAGACAGAGGAACTGGTAAATCTACTACTATAAGAGCTCTTGCAGACTTGTTGCCAGCTATAGATGTTGTAAAAGATGATCCATATAATAGTTCACTTATAGATCCTGATTTACAGAGTAAAGAAGTTTTAGAGAAAATTGTACAAGGAGAAAGTTTGGAGAAAGATAAAAAACAAGTACCAATGGTTGATTTACCATTGGGGGCAACTGAAGATAGACTGTGCGGAACTATTGATATAGAAAAGGCTTTAAGCGAAGGTATTAAAGCCTTTGAACCAGGATTATTAGCAAAAGCTAATAGAGGCTTGTTATACGTAGACGAAGTTAATCTTCTTGACGATCATTTAGTCGATGTTCTTTTGGATTCCGCCGCATCTGGATGGAATACTGTTGAGAGAGAGGGAGTTTCAGTTAGACATCCTGCAAGATTTGTTTTAATTGGCTCTGGCAATCCAGAAGAAGGAGAACTTAGACCTCAGTTATTAGATAGGTTTGGGATGAGCGTTGAGGTTAAAACAGTAAGAGATGCAGAATTAAGGGTTAAAGTTGTTGATCAGCGCACCTCATTTGATGATAATCCGGATGAATTCTCAATAAGTGTTGAGAAACAGCAAAATGACCTTCAACAAAAAGTTATTAAAGCTCAAGAGATATTAAATTCAGTTCAATTAGATGATGATCTTAGATTAAATATATCGGCTATATGTGGCGAACTTGATGTTGATGGATTAAGAGGGGATATTGTAACTAATAGATCTGCAAGGGCAATTGCCGCATTTGAGGGAAGAACTGAAGTGCAAGAAGAAGATATTGCTAGAGTAATTACGTGTTCTTTAAGGCATCGATTAAGAAAAGATCCCTTAGAGCAAGTCGATTCAGGAGAAAGAGTCATTCAAGCATTCTGTAAAGTTTTTGATTTAAATGACAAAGATGACCTTTCCAAATTTCAATTATCAACACAAGAATAATAAAGTGAGGATTATTGGAATTGATCCTGGATTAGGAAGAGTTGGTTATGGAATTATTGAGATTCAAAATGAAAAGAAGATATTTCTTGATTGTGGTGTAATTGAAACCGATAAAAAGAAAGAAGAAGGAGATAGACTTTATGAGATTTTTAATGATCTCAATACATTAATTGTTCAGTGGAAACCTGATATTGCTGCGGTAGAGAAGTTTTTCTTTTATAGATCTAGTACTACCATTAGCGTCGTTCAGGCTCGGGGTGTAATCATGATGGTTTTTGCTTCCAAGAACATTAAAGTTAGTGAGTACGCCCCTTCTCAAGTAAAGCTTACTATTGCAGGCTCCGGCAAAGCATCAAAGAAGGAAGTTATTGAAGCGGTAATGTACAACCTAAATCTAACCCATGAGCCAAAACCTGATGACTCTGCAGATGCACTGGCCATAGCCCTAACAAAATTAAATGAAGAAGGATTTAATTAAATATAAATTATGATTATCTCAGAAAAAAAGAATCTCGAGAGGAAATTTTTTAAAAATTTAAGAAATAAAAATTCAGCTATTGATATGAGAAATGTTGAAATTAATGTAAAAACATATGTTGATTCAATTCTTAGAAAAGATTTTGAAAAAAAGTATATAGGAATTTATTGGCCACTTGAAAATGAAGTTGATTTAAGAAGTCTTGGAGATGAATATTTATTAGCCTTGCCAAGATGTGAAAAAAAACAAGAGCTCTTATTTTGTGCCTGGGATAAGAATCAATTATCTAAAGATTTTCATGGGATACTAGCTCCTTATTCTTCAAATAAATTAAGTTATGAAAAAATTAGTGTGATTTTTATCCCGTGTCTTTCCGTTGATAGAAACTTAATAAGATTAGGATACGGTGGTGGATATTTTGATAAATTAAGGGATGATAAAAATTGGAGATCAATTCCATGTATTGGGATCTTAACTTCTAATTGTGTAAGCCATAAATTATTGACTAGAGCTGATTGGGATATCCCTCTATCAGGTTTTATTACGGAAAAAGAAATACTAGTATAGTCTATATCTAACTTAGTTATTTAATAGTTGTATGGGAATGGAAAACAAACAAACTTATACTGAATTATATAAATTAGTTGAGAAATTGAAAAACGCAGAAGATCCCAAAAGAAAATATGAATTTATTTTATGGTTAGGTAAAAAATTGAAAGTTCCAAATAACAGTATCTTAATTCCGGAAAATAAAGTGCAAGGATGTGTTTCTGAAGTCTTTGTTAAAGCAATTTTTCAAGAAGGTAAAATCTATTGGGAGGGCTATTCTGATGCTTTGATAACAAAGGGTTTACTTGCATTCCTTATAAATGGAATGAATGAATTAACGCCAAAAGAAGTCGTTAATGTAAATAATAAATTTATAGAAGATACTGGTTTAAAAGCAAGTTTAACCCCATCAAGATCAAATGGGTTTTTAAATATTCTCTTAAAAATGCAGTCTCAGGCAAATGATTTTTTGTAGGAATAATATTATAAAATTGAAATTATAATAAAAAATAACTAATGCAAAAATGTAAAATTGGAATTATTGGTTTTGGAACTGTAGGGAAAGGAATTTATAAAATCCTAAAATCTACAAAGGATCTTCATCCAATTTTAAAAGATATAGAAATCGTAGGAATAGCTGTTAAAAATATAAACAAAAAAAGGGACATTGAAATAGAGAGTAATCTATTAATAAATGATCCTTATGAATTAATAAAAGATCCAAATGTTGACGTAATTGTAGAAGTAATGGGTGGGACAAATATAGCCAAGGATATTATTCTGAAATCGCTAAAGGCTCGAAAATCAGTAGTTACAGCTAATAAAGCTGTAATTGCAAGATATGGGAATGAAATATATTCCACAGCTGCTAAAAATGGAGTTTATGTTTTAACAGAAGCAGCAGTATGTGGAGGGATTCCAATAATTGAACCTTTAAAAAGATCTCTTAAAAGTAATCAAATAAATAAAATGGTTGGGATAATAAACGGTACAACAAATTTTATACTTACAAAAATGTCAAATGAAAAAGCTGATTATAAGGCAACATTACAATTAGCTCAGAAACTTGGTTTCGCAGAATTTGATCCAACTGCTGATGTTGAAGGACATGATGCGGCTGATAAGATTTCAATTCTTACAGAACTCGCATTCGGAGGCAAGATTAATAGAGATTCAATTAGTACGGAGGGTATAAGTCAAATAGATATTAAAGATATTGAATATGCAAATAAACTAGGTTTTGAAATAAAACTTTTAGCCTTTTCTGAAAGAAATCCTATCAACATTAATGATTCTCTCTCCCTAAATATTTGGGTCGGTCCTTCTTTAATCCCCAAATCTCATCCCTTGGCAACGGTTGATGGTGTGAATAATGCCATCCTTATAGATGCTGATCCACTAGGGGAAATAATGTTGTACGGACCAGGTGCGGGAAGTGGACCAACCGCTGCTTCTGTTGTGTCTGATATTTTAAATCTGCAGTCTTTATTAACAAAGGATATGAAATCCATTGATTCATTATTATCTTTTAATTTTTGGAGAGACTGTCATATCATTGATTTTAATCAAATATCAAAAAAGAATTATCTCAGAATTATTTGTTTAGATACTCCAGGAGTAATTGGTAAGATTGGAGATCTTTTTGGCAAGAATGATGTCTCAATAGAATCAATTGTCCAATTAGATGCAAGTGTGAATAAAGCAGAAATAGTTGTGATCACTCATGAAGTCTCAAATGGTAAATTTGAAAAATCAAAGAAGGAAATAAATTCTCTTTCTGAAGTTGAATTAATTGCTAGCCAATTAAGTTGTATTTAAAAAAAACATTTGCATATCTCTCTTTAGCTTGTTAAACCAAAGAGAGGAAATGTATTTTATGTAATGAGATTTTCAAAATTATTAGAAAATAAAAATAATTTGAAATTTAATCCTAATAACAATTTTAAAAACCTCTATAAAGGAGCGTGTGTGAAAATTAAAAATAGTCAAAAGACATTTCAGGTTGTAGGAATTAATCCAGAGAGTAAAGTTTGTTGGATAAGAGAGTGGCCCTTCGCTTTGGAAGTTAATAAGACATTCTCCTTGGAAATTAATCAAATTACACTACAAACCTTTTGCTCTGATACTTTTAATGAAAAGTAAATTAGTGAAAAATCAAATGTTATGCACAATAATTTTTTAATAGCTTTATTCGTTTTTTTAATTTCTTTATCACAATATTCTTGCGTTTCTAATAATAAATCCAAAAGAATTATAATTGCAAGTTCAGGTAAAATTGAATCTTTAGATCCTGCTAGGGCAAGCACTATTAAATCACTACAACTATTAAGTTCGCTTGGTGATACTTTATATGAATTAAATTCTGAAGGAGAATTGATTCCTGAATTAGCATCAGGAATGCCAATTTTTTCAAAAGATAAATTACAAATAATAATTAATCTAAAAAAAAATATTCTTTTTCATGATGGAACTTTATTTAATTCAAATGCTATAAAGTTTTCTTTTGATAGATTTAAAAGAATCGGAACAATGAATTATATCTTGGGGAATAAAATTAAATCTATAGAAACTCCAAGTGAATATAAGGTAATCATTAATCTAAATAAACCGTCAAGTTCTGTTAATGGTTTACTTACATCTATAAATTTGACACCTATTTCACCTACTTATTATAAAGATTATTCTGATAAATTTTTAAATGATAAATTTGTTGGTACAGGTAAATATATATTGAAAAGATTTTCAAATGAAATTCAAATAATTGATCCAAATTTAAATTATTGGAGTGATAAACCTAATAATGAAGGTATTAGTTTTATTGGATATTCCAACTCTTCTTCTCTTTTCGGAGCTCTAAAAAGTAAACAAATTGATGTTCTTTTATCAAATTCAATCGATGATATTCAAAGAAATAATTTAAAGTTATTAAGCAATAATAAAGAAATTAATGAAGGAAAGAGTCCTGCTACAGAAATAAGTTTTATTAGTCTAAGAACAAATTCTTATCCCTTAAATAATCTTAATGTAAGATTGGCTATAGCTAAAAGTCTTAATAGGGACTTCATTAGCGAAAAGGTTAGTTATGGATTAAGGCAACCATCAAGATCACTTGTTCCACCCATTTATAAAAAAAATAAGAAAGAATTATGGCCAAAATATGATCCCTTAGAAGCAAAAGTGTTACTACAAAAAGAAGGTTACTGTAACGGTAATATTTTAGATTTTCCTCTTACTTATAGATCTAACGTACCTGCGGATAAACTTATTGCGCTTTCTTGGCAAGAACAAATGAAAAATATTTTGAATGAGTGTATTGATATTCAACTCAACGGAGTAGAATCCACAACTATTTATAAGAATCTAAATTTAGGGATATATACAGCGGTTATTCTTGATTGGACAGGTGCTTATTCTGACCCCGAGGCATATTTAACACCCCTTCTAAGTTGCAGTGAAATAGATGGTGAAAACTGTAAAAAAGGGGAATCTGTTTATAGCGGAAGTTTTTGGGGATCAAATACAGTAGAAGATTTATTTCTTGATAGCGAAAATTTAAACGGTAAAGAAAGATTAGCGAAATTAATTGAAATAGAGAAAATAGCTTCAGAATCAATACCTTATATTCCAATATGGATTTCATCTCAAAAAGCTTGGTCGCAAAAAAGAATTTCAAAACCTATTTTTAATGGTGCTGGAATTATTTTAATGAGTGATCTCAAATTCATAAATGAGTAGAGATTTTAATAAACTTTTAAATTATTCTTTATTAAAGATTTCTTTAATACCTTTAATGTTGTGGATTATATCTACATTAGTCTTTATTTTGTTGAGAGTTGCGCCAGGAGACCCAGTTGACGCAATTTTAGGATCTGGGGCAAATGAAGCTTCAAGAGAAATTCTTAGATATAAATTAGGGTTAAATGAATCTCTTCTTAGTCAATATTTTTCTTACATTAATAATATTTTGCACTTAAATTTTGGAGAGTCTTTAAGTACTCAAGAACCGGTTCTTGATATTATTCTTAAATCTTTACCAGCGAGTGTAGAACTAGGTATCTTTTCAATATTCTTTGCAATCTTAATAGGCTTTCCTCTTGGTTTTTTGGGTTTAAAAAATAAAGGAAAAAAAGGAGACTACATAGCTAGAGTAATAGGAATCTCTACATATGCAATCCCACCTTTCTGGGGGGCAATTTTAGCTCAATTAATATTTTCGGTATATTTAAGAATTTTTCCAATTGGTGGGAGGTTCCCAATCACTTATAGCCAACCTCAAATTACAGGCTTTCTAGTTTTAGATAGTCTTCTAAATAATAATATTATCTATTTGAGAGAAAGCTTATATCATCTTGCGCTTCCCTCAATAACTCTTGGGTTTCTCTTGAGCGGAATTTTTAGTAGATCTTTAAGAATAAATTTAGACAAGACACTAAAAAGCGATTATGTAAATGCAGCTTTATGCAGAGGAATTTCAAGAAGGCAAATTATCTTAAATCACTCTTTGCCTAATGCACTTTTGCCTATTGTTACGATTTCAGGTTTAACAATAGCTTCTTTAGCAGGTGGAGCGCTTCTTTTTGAAGTTACTTTTTCATGGCCAGGGATAGCTTTAAGATTACATGAAGCTATTTCCCAACGGGATTACACTGTTGTTCAAGGAATTGTAATTATCACCTCTTTACTAGTAGTCTCATTAAATCTTTTTGTGGATATTTTAATTGCTATATTAGATCCTCGAATCGAGTACTAATTTTTAATTATAGCTTTTAAGGTCTCTCTATCTAAAAGATGAAAATCAAGATTGTTTTCTGTTTGATTTTTTATAACTTTAATGCTTTTATTATTTTTTATATTTTCTAAAAACTCTACGATAAATTTTAAAGATAAATTTTGAACAGAGTTAGGATTAGATCCAATAAAAGATTTATTAATTTTAAAAATATCATTATTTTTGATATTTTCTGAATTATTATCATTGATTCTTATTGGTGAAAAATGACTTGATCCCTCAATAATCAAGAATCTATTTAAAGGATTAGTAGTCGTAGATAAAAAAACTTTGAATTGCTCACTTATCAAGGGAGTTATAAGATCATAAGTTCCTCCAATTAATAGTACTGGTATCTCAATTCCAGAATTTTTTTCATTTGGCCAGATTAAGCTGCCAAATGAATTAAATCCTATGATTCCATTCGCTTTCTTTGAATTGATTATTTTCGGTAATGGAATTTCGTTTAATTGACATTGGAGTAATTTTGATAAATTTGTTATTGCAAAATCTTTTAATGCTAAATCACATCTTTTTTCAAAGTCATCTTTAGGTAAGTCACCTTCATATAAAAAAGCTATTAAGGCTCCTAATGAATGTCCCATTAAAATATAGGAATCATTGGCTAATCCTAATTTTCCATTATTATGCGCTTTTATCACTGCATCTAAATCTTTGATACGGTATAAGAAAAAGTCAGCACTAGTTGGAATTGAATTAGTACCTTCGATAACTTCTAAAAAAGCTTCTGAATTACTTCCTTCATGTTCTATAAATACTACAGGCCAACCTCTCACACTTAATTCAATGCCAATCCATCTGAAATTATCAATATTTCCTCCAAGTCCTGGCATAAATATAACTAGATCTTTATTTGATTTTATTTTATTATTTTTCCATAATTCAATTTTTAAAGGCTCACTTCTATGCGGTGCATAAATTTTCTTATTAATTTTTATAAGATCTGAATCATCTTTATATACTTTTTTCTTAGAAAAAGAGTTATTGGTTTTTTCTAATGATTTTAATTTTTGGTTTAGAATTTGTTGCTTAGCTAATTCCTTTTTCCATGAAGAAATTATTAGAATTAAATTATCAATATCTAATGAAATTTCTTCTGAAGGTAAAGCCTTTAAGATGTCCAAAGTCGAAACTTCATTTTTGACTTCCAATAAACTTTCTATTATATTAAAAATCTTAATACCATCTTTGTCATTGGGAACCAAAATAGTATTGCTTAATTCTGAAAGAATCTTTCTACCTACCCAACTTCTTAACACTTGCCTGTTTAAACTTTCTTCTTTAAAAACTGGAAATTTTAAAAATTTTGATATCTCAAATACTTTTAAAAATCCATTTTTCTTAAACCAGTCTATTACTTCTGTAGAATCATCCTTATAATTCTCTAAGTTTAATAACTGATCTATAGTTAAAGGGATTGACATCTCTTCGAACTTTATATTTATCTTTTCAGCCGCTATTGAATCTTTTGCTGAACAAAAACTAAAGAAACTTAGAAAAAGTATAAAAATGAATTTCAATTGTGGTTATTCCGAATAAATTTCTTACAGGTAAACTTTGGTGGAGTCAATTTCCCTCTCATTTAAGGTTAATTACTAAAATAAGATTCTTTGCTTCTTTTGGAGCAGGCGGAGTGATTTATTTAACATCCCTTATTTTCAATAATATTGGATTGTCAGCAACAGAAATTGGTCTAGGTTTTACGATATCAGCAATCATAGGTACTTTGACAAGAATCGTTACTGGTAATTACCTAAATAAAACAGGCAAAATTCATAATCCTTTAGTTATCTCTTCATTCATAAGTATTGCTGCAGGATTTTGTTTAATTATTTCAAAAGATACTTACTCTTACATTCTTGGTCAAGCTTTTATCGGAGCAGCCGCTGGGATATATTGGCCTACTGCAGAATTTGTAGTCCCATATTTTTGTCAACCTATTGACACAAGAAAAGCTTATGCCCTGGTGAGGACTTTTGAGGCTTTGGGGATATTTTTAGGAGTATTTATTGGTGGATTTATGAATAATTTTATTTATCACAAATCGATTTTTATAAATGATATATTTTGTATGCTTTCAATTATTTTTTTGATTTTAAGAAATAAAAAGTCGATAAAAACAACTTTAGATAACTCTCAAAAAAATGATTTAAATCAGTTTAAAATCTATCAAGAGAGGTGGAATAGAAATACAACCATAATAGTTTTATCTGTAATATTGATAACTACATCTCTTGCTTTAATTCAGGTGACATTACCACTTGATCTTGTTAAGGGTGGAGTTATGAGAGATGTCTTAAATGAACAAGTTATTAGTTTTATCATTTCTTTCCAGTTGATTTTATTATTAATTTTACAATGGCCAATTGGTTCATGGATATCAAAAAAAGGAAAATTATTTGGCTTGAAATTTAGCTTAATCAACTTTTCTTTAGCATCACTTTTGTTATTTATTTCTAGTTATTTAAATATTGTAGGTTTTTATTTCGTGTTTTTTGCAATCCTCTTAATAAGTTTAGGCACATCTTCCTTCCTACCAACATCTACAGATGTTGTTTTCAGTATTGCCCCTTCAAATAAAAAAGGTTATGCACTAGCACTGTTATCACAATGTTTTGCAATGGGATATTTTTTTGGGCCATTTATTTCTG
>QCUA01000002.1 GCA_003210915.1 Prochlorococcus sp. AG-676-L21
AAAATTTTCGTTAATAGCATTAAATTGATTAAATTCTTTAAAATTTATAGAGCATGGATCATATTCTATATTTGAGGTTATATTGTAATTTTTAAAATCACTATATTGTTTTTCAGCTTTATTACATTGAGTTATTTCTAAATTTCCTGAAAATCTTTTAAGAGATATAAGATTACTATTGTAAAAAGTTACGGAATCTATAAACGAATTTCTAGCAAACAAAAGATCTCTTTGGTTATTTATAATTTCCCTTTGATTTGTGACACCTGCCTTAAACCTTTTATCAGATATGTTTAGAATTTCTTCTTGCTTATTTAGCTGTATATAAGAGTTAACTATATCTTGTTTTGCAGATAATAATTTTGAATAGAAATTCTCTAAATTTTTAGTAATATTTTTATTCTCTGATTTATACCTTGCTTCAAATTCTTTTTTTCGGCTTGTATTTTTTTTCTTTAAATCTTTAGATCTTCCTGCATCAAATATTCTCCATTGTGAAGTCAATGCAATAGTATTATTTAAGTTTCTTCTGTAATCTTCATTTTTAATAGGAGGAGTAACTTCTTCCTGTCCTAGCTTATAAGAACCGGTCAATGTATTTACTATGCTAAATTTAGGCTTAATAAGAGCATTTGATTTTATTATTCTTTTTTCAGATATCTTAATTTCTAAATTTAGATCTTTGAGTTTTTGATTATAAATCAAGGCATTTTTCTTTGTTTCTAAAAGAGAATTATTCCAAAGTCCTTTAATACTAATTTGATCATTTGAAAGAGGATAAAATCCTTCTTCAATTCCTAAAGTATTAGACAACTCTCTAATAGCTTCGGCCTCATCTTTGAAAGCATTATTTAATAATCTTTTATCTCTTAATAATTGAGTTTCAGCTTCAATCACCTCCAAACCTGGAACAACGAGTGCCTTATTTTTTGTGGTTGTAGTTTTAAGACTTCTTTCAGAAGAATTAACCATTATTTTTGCTGTATTAACTTTTGCACTCGAAGACTGCAATATATAATATTGATTTTCTGCTTTTAATTTCAAATCATCTAATATCATCATTAATGCATTTTTTGCTTTATCTACTCCTAATCTTTTAATTGCGACTTCTGGCCCTCTTTCAGGATCAATTATGTCCCATTTAATTAAAGTCGAAAGAGAACTCTCTAATTGTTTACTTTCGAAATTAGTTGAAGTATTGTAATTTGGATTTCTATACTCATCAGATATCAAATAAGAAGGCAAACCATTAGATTGCAAATCAATAGTGGGGTATCTAAGTTTCAAAGTCGCTTTCAATTCATAAGTTGATTGATTAAATCTCTCTAGAGCTGCCTTATATTCTTGATTATTTTTTTTAATTATTTTACTTAATTCATCAAATTTAATTTGTTTTGATAACTTGGATTTATTTAAGTAAGGATTTTCTCTATTACCTTTTTCTTGATATAAATAATTATTAGCGTCAACCTTAAAATCAACAAAAAATGACGTTAAAATTAAAAATTTTATTAATAACTTATTAAGCATTAAATTAAAAAAATTAATAGATTACTACTTCTATAGATCTAATTTGTTAATATTAAAATATAAAAAAAGTCATACAAATGGCAATTAAATTTACTTAAATAAACATTTTATATGTTTAAATATGGATATTAAATTCGATTCATGTAAAAAAGAATTAGCGAAACTTGGCATTTTAGATGTTTATGTACAAAGGAAATTAAAAGATTATTATTCAAAAAATTTTAAAAAAATAAATAACAAAGAACAGTCAAAAATAATTATTGATTGGAAAAAGAAAAATTCAATTAATTCAAAATCAGAACTTGATGATTGGTTAAATTTGTATGAAATAAATTTTGAAGAGTGGATCGATTTAGTTAATTCTGATTATCTTTGGGCTTCTTGGTGTATGGAAAAATATAAAGATAAACTTTCAGAATATTTTCAAATTAGAAAGAAAGATTTAGATATGTTTAATTATTCAATTATAAAAGTTAGTAATAAAGAATTAGCAGACGAACTTTATTTAAGAATTAAAGAAAAAGAATCTGAATTTGAAGATATTGCATATGAATTCTCAGAAGATAATGAGAAATATTCATCAGGAAAAATTGGCCCTATTTGTATAAATAAAATTGAATCTTCAATAGCCTCTCTCATCAATGTAGGTAATGTAAACCAACTATGGCAACCAAGATTTTCAGAGGGAAAGTGGTTTATATTAAGACTAGATAATATTTTAAGTGCAGAATTTAACACCAATTTAAAAATAAAGTTATCCCTTGAACTTGGCAAGAAATTTTTAGATAAGAAATTTACTGAAATTCAGAAAAAATAATTATTAAACTTTTATACTATTTTTGAGTTTTTTAAAATATACTTTAAACATTAAACAAGAATTCCATTACATCCCCTTCATTAACTACATATTCCTTACCTTCACTTCTTAGTAACCCTTTATTCTTGGCATTAACTATTGATCCTGAATCTATTAGGTTTTGATATGAAATTGTCTGAGCTCTAATAAATCCTTTTTCAAAATCAGTATGTATTACTCCTGCAGCTTGTGGAGCAGTCATTCCATCTTTTATTGTCCAGGCTTTAGTCTCTTTTTCTCCAGTTGTAAAATAAGTTTTTAATCCTAATAATTTGTATGTAGATTTTATTAAAGATTTCAATCCGCCTTCCTCTACACCTAACCCCATTAGGTAATCTTTTTTATCCTCAGGTTCTAACTCTATTAATTCTGATTCAACTTGGGCTGAAATCTTTATACATTCTGTATTTTCAGAGTTTGCAAAACTCTGAACTTTTAAAGAGAAATCATTACCTTTAGCTAAATCATTCTCATTTAAATTAGTCGCATAAACAATTGGTTTTGCGGTAAGAAACCCCAATTGTTTAATCATTAAATTTTCTTCATCGCTTAAAGATATTGACCTAACTGAAATACCTTTTTGTAACTCATCCTCAATTTTTTCTAATAAAAAATCTTCTTTCGCTGCATCTTTACTTGTTTTAACTTGTTTCTTGATTCTTTCTCTTCTTTTTTGAAGTTGAGATAAATCAGCTAAATTCAGTTCCAAATTAATAATTTCAATATCATCCAAAGGATCAATCTTCCCTGAAACATGAATTACCTCACTATCTTCAAAACATCTCACGACGTGAACTATTGCATCAACTTCTCTTATGTTGGAAAGAAATTTATTTCCTAAACCCTCGCCTTTACTTGCACCTTTAACAAGACCTGCGATATCGACAAATTCAATTTTAGTGGGGATAATATTTTGACTAGAACTTAAAGTACCTAACTCTTGAAGCCTTTGATCAGGGACTGAAACAATACCTTTATTGGGCTCGATTGTACAAAAGGGAAAGTTTGCAGCTTGCGCTTTTGCATTTTCAACAAGTGCATTAAATAACGTTGATTTCCCAACATTTGGTAATCCAATAATACCGGCTTTTAACATTTGAAAAAATTTATAGATAAATTAGTCATAGAATCATCTTCTTGTAATATAGAGTTTACTTAGCAAACCTTGGATAAGTTAACCATAATCGTTTCGATTATTCACTATAGTTTCTAAATATCCTTAATTGTTTGCTTACTAAAAAATATGCTTAATTTAATAAAAAAGAATTTAAATATAAAAAGTGGAATTGCATTAATTGTATTAGCAACTTTTTTTATCTTTTTAAGTAATTCTTTTAAGAAAAACAAATCAAAAGACATCTCCAACTTTGTAGTTTCCGTTGAAAAAGGAATTCTTTCTGAATCAATTAACACGAGTGGAGAAGTAAAGGCTACTAGAACAAGCAATATTGGTCCAAGGAAACAAGGAATAATAGAAGAAATTAAAGTAGAAGAAGGTGATCTCGTAGAAAAGGGTCAAATTTTGGCTACTCTCGATGATGAAGATTTCATCTATAAGCTTGAAGAACTTGAATTAAATTTTAAAAAACAAAAATCTGAATATTTAAGAAGAGAATTTTTATTCAAAGAAGGAGCAGTTAGTAAAGAGGATTATGAAAGCTATAAAAACAAGTACAACACAAGCGAAGCGAAATTTAGTGATGCAAAAGCTGAAAAAGATTTTTATTCTATAAAAGCTCCATACCCAGGTAAAATAACAGCTAAATATGCAGAGATAGGTTCGTACGTTACTCCTAGTTCAAATTTAAGTTCGGACTCTAAAGCTAAAAACTTTATTTTTGAATTATCAGAAGGTCTTGAAATTATTGCCAAAGTTCCAGAGAGTGATATAGGGAGGATAAAAACAGGTCAAGAAGCCTCTGTAAGGATAGAAGCTTATCCCTCAAATAAATACAGAGCAATCGTTAAAAAAATAGCCGAGAGGGCAGTGAAAGATAATAATGTAACATCATTCGAAGTAACGTTGAACTTCAAAGAAATCTCTGAGGAAATAAAAATTGGTATGACCGCTGACCTTGAATTTAAAGTTAAAAGTAGTGAAGAAAAAATCTTAGTTCCAACAGTTTCGATAGTCACCGAAAATGGTGAAAAAGGTGTCTTAAAAGTAGATAAAAATAATGCTCCTAAATTTGAAAAGATAGAAATAGGTATTAGTAGCGGAAATAAAACCTCGATAATTGAGGGTTTAAGACCTGGAGAGCAAATCTTTATTGATATTCCACCTTGGGCGAATAAAAGAAAATGAGTTTGAAATCCAAAGGCTCAAAAAAACCAATTTTACTTTTAGTTGATGGCCATTCTCTAGCCTTTAGAAGCTTCTATGCATTTAGCAAAGGGGTTGATGGGGGATTAACAACTAAAGAAGGTTTTCCAACTAGTGTCACCTATGGATTTTTAAAAAGTCTTCTAGATAATTGCAAAAATATTAATGCTGAAGGGGTTTGTATTACTTTTGATACAGAAAAACCAACTTTTAGACATGAATTAGATCCAAATTATAAAGCTAACAGAGATGTGGCTCCAGATGTTTTTTTTCAAGATATAGAACAACTAGAAATCATCTTGAAAGAAAGTCTTAATTTACCTATTTTTAAATCTCCAGGATTCGAAGCTGATGATCTATTAGGAACAATTGCTAATGATGCATCCTCAAAAGGTTGGTGTGTAAATATTCTTTCTGGTGATCGAGATTTATTTCAACTAGTTGATGATCAAAAAGATATTTATGTTCTCTATATGGGCGGAGGTCCTTATGCTAAAAGTGGTAATCCGACTTTAATGAATGAAAATGGAGTCAAAGAAAAACTAGGAGTTTATCCAGAAAGAGTTGTAGATCTGAAGGCCTTAACTGGTGACAGTTCTGATAATATCCCAGGAATAAAAGGTGTAGGACCAAAAACAGCAATTAATTTATTAAAAGAGAATGATACCTTAGACGGGATTTATAAAGCCTTGGACATTATTCAAAAAGATGAAAATAAAAAATATCAGGGTTTTATAAAAGGAGCCGTTAGAGAAAAGCTAAAAAATGATAAATTCAATGCTTATCTTTCAAGAGATTTAGCAAAGATAGATGTTGAAGTACCTCTGGTATTAAGCAATGGATATGAACTAAATCAAATAAACCAAGCTGCTTTATCGGAATCTCTTCAAAAACTTGAATTATCAACATTACTTAGACAAGTTGATATTTTTAATTCAGCTTTTAGTAAAGGGGGTTTTAATAAAAATAATGAGGAAAAACAAAAGGAAAAAGAATCAAAAGTTTCATCGTCAATAGATTTAGAAGAAAAAGAACATGAAATCCCAAAAATCAAAGTAAATATAGTTAATGATTTTAAATTACTAGATCAACTAGTTAAAAGATTAGAGATTACGAAGGGGATAGTTGCCTTAGACACTGAGACCAATAGTTTAAATCCTCTAGATGCAGAACTTGTTGGCATAGGTTTTTGTCTTGGCGAAGAGATTAATGATCTGTTTTATATACCCCTTAGTCATCAATCGCAAAAAGAGGAGATAAATCAATTAGCAATTGAAGATGTATTCTTTAATTTAAGATCTTGGATAGAAAGCCCAGAGAAAGAAAAAACACTTCAAAATTGTAAGTTTGATAGACAAATATTTTATAACCATGGGCTAAATCTTAGAGGAGTTACTTTTGATACACTATTAGCAGATTACATTCTAAATAATCAGGAAAAACATGGTTTAAGTGAAATCAGTTTCAGAGAATTTGGATTTAAGCCACCAACTTTTAAAGAAATAGTTGGCAAAAATAAAGATTTTTCATTTGTCGACATTAATGAGGCAAGTATTTATTGTGGTTATGATGTATTTCTAACTTACAAGATTGCGAAAATTTTTAAAGAACAATTTAATAATGAAAATAAGGATTTAACAAAATTATTTAAAGAAATCGAATTACCTTTAGAGCCAGTCTTATCAGGAATGGAGATGAATGGTATCAGAATAGATACCACTTATTTAAATGAACTATCTGGAGAATTAAAAAGTACATTAGAAAATATTGAGGAAAATGTTTTTGAAATAGCAAAGCAAGAATTTAATTTGTCCTCTCCAAAACAACTTGGTGAAATATTGTTTGAGAAGTTAAATCTTGATAAAAAAAAATCAAGGAAAACAAAAACAGGTTGGAGTACTGATGCAGTTGTTCTTGAAAGATTAGTAGAAGAACATGAGATAATTCCCTTTCTAATAAAACATAGAACTCTTAGTAAACTTTTAAGTACATATATTGATGCTCTTCCCAACCTTATTAGCGAAAAAACTGGAAGAGTCCATACTAACTTTAATCAAGCCGCTACCGCTACGGGGAGATTAAGCAGTAGTAATCCTAATCTTCAGAATATCCCTGTCAGAACAGAATTCAGTAGAAGAATAAGAAAAGCCTTCTTGCCAGAAAAAGGATGGAAATTACTATCGGCAGATTATTCTCAAATAGAATTAAGAATACTTGCTCACTTAGCTAACGAAGAAATTCTTATAAATGCATTCCACAAAAATGATGATATTCACTCTTTAACAGCACGATTGATTTTTGAAAAGGAAGACATAAATTCTGACGAAAGAAGAGTTGGTAAAACCATTAATTTTGGAGTTATTTATGGAATGGGAATAAAAAAATTCGCACGCTCTACAGGGGTAAGTACGACTGAAGCAAAAGAGTTTTTGATTAAATATAAAGAAAGGTATGCCAAAATTTTTAAATTTCTAGAACTTCAAGAAAGGCTTGCTCTATCGAAAGGTTATGTAGAGACAATTTTTGGAAGAAAGAGAGAATTTAAATTTGATAAAAATGGACTTGGTAGATTAATAGGAAAAGATCCATATGAAATAGATTTGCAAACTGCTAGGAAAGCGGGAATGGAGGCTCAATCATTAAGAGCCGCGGCAAATGCTCCTATTCAGGGTTCTAGTGCTGACATTATTAAAATAGCTATGGTTCAATTAAACAAAAAATTATTAGAGATGAATATTCCAGTTAAAATGCTTTTACAGGTTCATGATGAATTATTGTTCGAGGTTCAACCAGATTTCTTAGAAATCACAAAGAATTTAGTAAAAGAAACTATGGAAGATTGTGTGAAATTAAACGTACCACTTCTAGTCGATATCGGAGTTGGGAATAACTGGATGGAAACCAAATAATCTTCAAATAAATATTTTTTTAATATGATCAAATTATTTAATACTTTAAGCAAAAACATTGAAGTCTTTAAACCAATAGATGAAGTAGTAAAGATATACTGTTGTGGTGTAACTGTTTATGATTTATGTCATCTTGGGCATGCAAGAAGTTATATAGCTTGGGATATCTTGAGAAGATTCCTTATTTATAGTGATTACAAAGTTAAGTATGTGCAGAATTTTACAGATATCGACGATAAGATTTTAAAAAGAGCAAAAGAAGAAAATAGCTCTATGACTGAGGTTTCAGAAAAAAATATTACTGAATTCCATAAGGACATGGATGCCCTAGGAATTATGAGGCCGGATAGTATGCCAAAAGCTACAAATCATATTTGCAATATTTGTTCATTTATAAAAGTTCTTGAGGATAAAGGTTTTGCATATGCCAGAGGTGGAGACGTTTATTATTCTGTTTTTAAAAATAAAGATTATGGAAAACTGAGTAATCAAAATATCCTAGAGCAAAATATAAATCAACAGGGCAGGATGACTACAGATGAAAGTAATAAAAAAGAAAATCCCCAAGATTTTGCTCTATGGAAAAAAGCAAAAGAAAATGAACCATCTTTTGATTCGCCTTGGGGGAAAGGTAGACCAGGATGGCATATTGAATGTTCTGCAATGGTAAAAGATGAATTAGGAGAAACAATTGATATCCATTTAGGAGGTTCTGATCTTATTTTTCCTCACCATGAAAATGAGATTGCACAATCTGAATCAGCTAATAATAAAAAGCTTGCAAACTATTGGCTTCATAACGGAATGGTCAATGTAAACGGACAAAAGATGAGTAAATCTTTGAAAAACTTTACTACCATAAGAGACTTATTAGATTCAGGGACAAGTCCGATGACCCTAAGATATTTTGTTTTAACCGTAAACTATAGAAAGCCACTCGATTTTACCGATGAGGCTTTGAAAAGTGCCTCCGAAGCATGGAAAAATATTAATGTTGCTCTTTCTTTTTTTGATATTACTAAAAAAGAAAATATATCGATTGAGGTAAATGAAACGAATGAATTTATTGAAGAAGAATATAAAGATATAATCAATTATGAAATATCTCAAAAAAAGATAAAGTTTACTAATGCTTTAAATAACGACCTCAATACAGCAGGAGCAATAGCAATCATTTATGAATTAGCCAAACCACTAAAAAACTTTATAAATCAATTCCAAAGAATTAAAAACCTTGAAATAAATACTAATGAAAAATTTCATCTTAGAGAAACTTTAAAAACACTAGAAGAACTGACAGAGGTGCTTGGATTAAAAAAAGAAGAAATAATAATCGAAAAAAGAATCAACGAAGATCAAATAATATCTCTTATTAATAAAAGATTGATAGCAAAAAAGGAAAAAGATTATGCAGAAGCCGATAAAATAAGAAATTCATTAAAGGAAAAAGGAGTAGAACTTATAGATCAATCCCCTGAGCTAACAACATGGGTTAGGATCTAAATTTTAAGAAAAAACCCAATTTAAAATTTTTATTTTTTAAATTCACCTTTAAGTGGGAAAATATTATAAATATTAGAGAAAATTGAAATACATCACTGTACTGGGTTCAACAGGTTCAATTGGAACTCAAACCCTCGAAATAGTAAATGAACTTCCAGATAAATTCAAAGTAGTGGCTCTTACGGCAGGGAGAAATATAGACTTATTAACGGAGCAAGTTAGTCAACATAACCCAGAAGTTATTGCTATCGAGGATAAAGATCTTGTAACAGATTTAAAAAATAATATTAATAATTTAGGAATAAGTAATCCTCCAATAGTTTTAGGTGGTCGAGAGGCAATTAATTCAGTAGCAGCATGGGATTCTGCCGACACTGTAATTACTGGAATAGTAGGATGTGCTGGACTTATTCCGACTATGTCAGCAATTAAGGCTGGTAAAAATATTGCTCTTGCCAATAAAGAAACATTAATTGCCGCGGGGTCGGTTGTTATACCTGCTTTAAAGGAAAACGAAAGTAGACTTTTACCTGCGGACTCTGAGCATTCAGCTATCTTTCAATGCTTACAAGGATTACCTAATTATGAAAATGCAGATTTTTCAACAGGTCAAATCCCAAATGGTTTAAAAGCTATTCATTTAACAGCCTCAGGAGGTGCTTTTAGAGATTGGGCAGTAGAGGATTTAAAAAATGTCACGGTAGAAGATGCGACTTCCCATCCAAATTGGAGTATGGGGAGAAAAATAACTGTAGATTCTGCCACTCTTATGAACAAAGGATTAGAGGTTATTGAAGCACATTATCTATTTGGGACGTCCTACGAAAATATTGAAATTATCATTCATCCTCAAAGTATTATTCATTCAATGATTGAGATGGAAGATTCTTCTGTCTTAGCTCAATTAGGATGGCCTGATATGAAGCTCCCAATTTTATATGCAATGAGTTGGCCAGAAAGATTCAAAACGAATTGGAAAAGATTTAATTTAACTGAGATTGGTAAACTTACATTTAAAAAACCGGACGAAGTAAAATATCCATGCATGGGACTTGCATATTCAGCAGGAAAATGTTCAGGAACAATGCCTGCAGTATTAAATGCTGCAAATGAAATGGCGGTAGATCAATTTCTAAAAGAAAAAATTTCTTTTCAAGAAATTCCTATCTTTATAAATAAAACTTGTGAATCACATTTGAATAAACTTAACTTAAATCCAAAGTTAGAAGATATTCTAGAAGTCGATAATTGGGCTAGAATTTTTGTTCAAGAAGAGATAAAAAAAGGGAAAAAATATATCAACGTAGGTTAACAAAGTGAACGTTCACAAGCACTTATTACTTTGTGCAACTCCTACAAACCAAAAGTGTTTTAAAGGAGATGAAGGTAAAAAGACTTGGGAATGTCTTAAAAAAACTTTAAAAAATTATGAGAATGATCCTTCTTCAAGAACTATTCAAATATTGAGATCTAAAGTTGATTGTTTAAGAATATGTAAAAACGGACCAATTCTTCTTATTTGGCCTGATGGCATTTGGTATGAAAAAGTTTCTCCAGAAAAAGTATCAGAAATTTTCACCTCTCATGTTATTAATGGGAATCCAATCGAAAAGTGGATTTTCAAAAAAACTCCTTTTGAAAAAAATTTTAAAGATATATATATTTCTTAAATGCTTAAAAGCCAATTCTTAACTGCTTCATCAGACCAACAACCATAATGTGAATGAAAACCATTATGCCCCCCTTTATTAGTAATTAAAATAGTTAATTTATCTAATGATTCATTTAGAGAATTTTTCAAATTTAAAGTAGATTGATATGGAACCCAAGGATCATCCTTAGCGTGAATTAAAAGAGTAGGGGGAAGATTCCTAATTAAATTTTGAATCCTAAATATAGGTGAAGATTGATAATAATAATCCTCTAAAGATTTAAACCCCCAACTAGGTGCAGTGAAATTTGCATCAAATTCTCCTATAGTTTGTAAACCTTTAATTCTTTTACTCAAGCTACTTTTAGGAAATAAAATCCCTTCATTTTTACATCCATCCCATAATTGCCTTTTCAAACGTTGCATTAACCATTTTTGATATAAAAAATTTCGAGGTTTTTCTATACAATTGCTGCAAGACAATAAATCTAAAGGGCTACTAACACAAGCCAATCCATCTAATAATTTTCTACTATTTTTTGAGTTATAGTCTAAGCAGGCATTAAGAAGAATAGTTCCTCCTAAAGATAATCCAACTCCAAATATAGGTATATCCTCTTTATTTTTTAAAGAATCTTTAAATTCAGAATTAAGAAATTGTCTAAAATATTTAAGCGCCAAAATAATATCATTCGAACATCTTGCGGAATAATTCCCTTTCGCCAAATATCTAGCTGAACCAGCTCCTCTAAGATTTAGTTTAAGAACTCCAAATCCATTATTTACCAATTTTCTAGCAATTCGTTTTAAACCAAAACGCCCAGTAGATCCTCCTAATCCATGAGTAATAAGCACAACTCCTTTTAAACAATCAAAATTTTCTGGCAACTCCAAGAACCCTAAGAGATAATCACCCTCAAATTTTTCTGAGAGAATATTATTTATCGGCAAAAGTATTTTTTTATTTGTTTTTGCTTGGAGGAAATCAAAAATAAAGGTATCTCTTAAAGTTTGAAGGTCTCCTCCAATCCAAGGGAAAGCTTGTTGAAAAGGTCTTTTCTTTAAATAATCTGAGAACTTAAATAAAATATTATTATTTATCACCAACTCCTAGATCCTTTAATTCTCCAATTAACTCACTTAAAACTTTCTTGGCATCACCAAAAACCATAGAGGTATTTGGCAAGTCAAACAAATCATTTTTTATCCCTGAATAACCAGCGCTCATTCCTCTTTTTATTACAAAAACTGTTCTTGCTTCTTGTACATCAAGAACAGGCATTCCATATAAAGGAGAACTCTTATCATTTTTTGCTTGAGGATTAACAACATCATTTGCTCCTAAGACCAAAACAACATCTGTTGCTGGGAATTCAGGGTTAACAACATCCATTTCTTTGAGTTGTTCATAAGGAACATCTGCTTCTGCCAAAAGAACATTCATATGTCCTGGCATTCTGCCTGCTACAGGATGAATCGCATATACAACTTCAATACCATTTTGTTCTAGTTTTTTTGTTACTTCTCTCAAAGTATGTTGAGCTTGAGCCACAGCAAGACCATATCCAGGCACAACGATTACCCTATTTGCTGCCTCTAATGTTAATGCACATTCTTCAACACTACAGGAAGTTATATTTGTATATTCTCCTGATCCAGAAGATGTAGTAGTTTGTGCAGATAAAGAGCCTCCAAAAAGGACAGAAATGAGAGATCTGTTCATTCCTTTGCACATTACCTGAGTTAATATCAAGCCTGCTGCTCCCACCATTGCACCGGCGACAATTAAAAGCTGACTATCTACAACGAAACCTGCCGCTGCAGCTGCGATACCTGAATAGCTATTTAAAAGAGATATAACAACAGGCATATCTGCACCACCAATTGGCAAAGTTACACCAATCCCTAAAAGAGTAGAGGCTATAACTAAGAGCCAAATCGAACTAATATTTCCGCTTATTAGATATATGAAAGCTATCAATGAAGTTACGCCAAAAACAATGTTTACAAAATGCCTAGCTTTAACCTGAGTCCATCCGGGGGTGGACAACCAACCTTGTAGTTTAGCCATTGCAACGATTGAACCTGAAAAAGTAATGGCACCAACAAATATTGAAACTGAAATTGAAACATCATTAATAAAAGGCTCTAAAGACTCTGCTTTTGCTACTTCATTAAAAGGGAATAAAAAGGCACCAATAGCTACTAATAGAGAAGACATTCCTCCAAAACCATTGAACAAAGCTACAGTCTCTGGCATTGATGTCATAGGAACCTTCTTAGCAAGCAAAGTTCCCAACAAACTCCCCACTAAAGATCCAACGATGATCCATGCCCATGATTGAGCAGGGATTCCAGAAGTACCTAAATAGTAAGAGAGTAAACCTACAACAGAAAGCAACATAGCAAATGCTGCTAATATATTTGCCTCTCTAGCAGACCTAACTTTTGATAAACCCTTTATTCCAAGTGCTAATAACAGAACTGCTAGAAGATCTATAACGAATTTAATAATATCAGGAAGATTCATTTTAATTAATTGATTAATTATTTATTTTTTTTTGTAGGTTTACGACTAAACATGGCAAGCATTCTGTCAGTTACAAAAAAACCACCTACAACGTTGAAAAGAGCAAATCCTAGAGATATTGATCCGATTATTAATAATGGACTATTTGGCTCTGCTTTTATAATTGCAGTTAATGCTGCCAACATCGTTATTCCTGAGATGGCATTTGCTCCACTCATTAGGGGTGTATGAAGAGTTGGAGGGACTTTTCCTATCAACTCAAGACCTAATAAACTTCCAAGCAATAAAACCCAGAGCAAGCTATCAAAATTCATAATTTAATTAAGACCTCATTTTTCAAAAACTTTATCTTGAAGGATAACTCCTTCATTACTTAATAAACAGCCAGAGATTAACTCATCCTCTATGTCTAAATTAATTACACCATCTTTTATGAAAGGTGTAATCAAGGATGTTAGGTTCTTAGCATAAAGTGTGCTCGCATCATATGGAACAGATGATGGCAACTCTCCAGCCCCTATAAGCTTTACACCATTACTAATAATAGTTTCATTAGTTTTTGTTCCTTCACAATTACCGCCTTGTGATACGGCTAAATCAATTACTACTGCTCCTGACCTCATCTTTTCAATCATATAAGAATCTATTAAAACAGGAGCTTTTTTACCTAAGACTTGCGCTGTACAAACAGCAACATCTGCATCGGATAAATATTTAGTTAAAGTAGACTTTTGTTTTGAAAGGAATTCAGGCGTAACTGCTTTTGCATAACCACCTGATTCACCTGGTTTTTCGTCAATTTCAGGAAGTTCTATAAATCTTGCTCCAAGAGACTCAACTTGTTCTTTTACAGCTGGCCTAATATCTGACACAAAAACAATAGCTCCAAGTCTTTTTGCTGTGGCAACTGCCTGCAATCCTGCAACTCCACCACCAAGAACAACTACTTTCGCAGGCTGTACAGTTCCTGCTGCAGTCATCAGCATCGGAAAATATCTATCAAGTTCACTTGCTGCTAAAAGAACTGCTTTATATCCTGCGATATTGGCTTGAGAGGAAAGTACATCCGATGATTGAGCTCTACTAATCCTTGGAAGTAATTCCATTGATAAAGCTGAAATCTTATTACTAATAATAGTGTTTTGAAGTTTTTTATTAGCATATGGATTTAAAAGGCCTAGTAGTATAGCTCCCTTTTTTAACTTGCCTAAATTAGATTCAGAAGGAGTTTGAACACAAAAAACAACATCAGCATTCTCCCAAATATTTAAATTAGATTCACTAACAATTTCACCTCCAGATTCTTTGTATAAAGTGTCATTAAACCCTGATAGTTCTCCTGCTGAACTTTCTACAAAAACTTCGCATCCAAGACCTTTTAATTTTTTAACAGCTGTGGGAGTAGCTGAAACTCTTCTCTCTCCAGAGGCTGTTTCAATAGGAATGAGTATCTTTGTCAATTTATAGTATTTTTAAACATATTAAAGATAATTTGAATAAAGTCAAAAGTCTTGGAGTTTGAGTTTTGTTAAAAATATATTTTCTTTTTTTAAAATCATGGCTATGAAAAATATATAAGTATTAAAAATCAAATGAGTATAAAAGCTATCGAATGCCCAGATGGAGTTTGTCATAGTCATCATGGCGGCCATGCTGTTCCAAGACAAACAATGCAGAGAAACTTAGAAAAACATGGGAAAGACTGGTGTGAAAAACTAGCTGAAAGAATTTATGAAATGTCAGTTGACACTTATTCTCAAACAGTAATGCCTAGCCTTCATTCTTCAGGATGGCAAAGAAGACATCTAGATTGGGAATTTAAATTAGCCGAAAATGATTCTGAACCTGATGAAGCTCTTGTTGAAGGAATCATAAATGCTACTGAAAGTTTCCTTAGAAGCAGTGAGGTTCATAGATTATTCATTCAAGAATTAGTACAGGGTACGTTTGAAGAAGCGAATGATAAAAAAATAATTTCTAAAGCTATTAAGTCTATTATTGAAGAGGAAATAGTTATTTCATTAAGAGAAAAAAAAGAAACTCTTTTAAGAAAAATATCTTCAAAATTAGTTTCCGAAGAAAAAGTTAGCGAGGAACTTGCAATAAATTCAGCAAAAGAAGGATTTGACGAAGTTGAAAGGTTACTCGTAAATCATACAGAGGCAGTTTAGACCTAATTCTTTATATTTTTTTTATATTTATAGTAATAAAAGTGTCAAATATTAACTAATTATTAAATTATTGTTTGAAATTACAAAGTTGTAACTTATTAGACAATGATTAAAGCCATTCATATGCTTATCTATAGTCAATTCTAAACGGGAAATGTCTAATTTTATAAGAAAAAGAATTGATGTAGCAACTTGTTGGGCGACCAACAGAATATCTGTAATGGATACACTTGAAAAATATGAGGATAGTTACGCAATCGCAGAGGAATTCAGAGAATGGATATTGCATATTGGGGAAGAAAATGAAAACCTAAAAAATTCGGTTTTAAATTTCCCTAGTGAAATAAAAGAATTATTAAATCAAAAGATAAATGATAAATTGATCGAGTGAAATCCGACCTTCAATAGTAGGGCTTATTGATTAATATTAGAAATAAATAAATGTCTAAATGGAAACAAAAAAAAAAGAAGACAACATTGAAAATTTAGTAATAATAGGCTCTGGTCCAGCAGGTTATACAGCTGCAATATATGCAGCTCGTGCAAATCTTCAACCTCTTTTAGTAACGGGATTTAATTCTGGTGGAATTCCTGGGGGTCAATTAATGACAACTACTTTCGTTGAAAACTATCCAGGTTTTCCTGATGGAGTATTAGGACCTGAATTAATGGATTTAATGAAAGCTCAAGCGGAAAGATGGGGCACGAATTTATATGAAAGTGATGTAATATCAATTGATACTAGCAAAAGGCCTTTTGAACTAAAAACCTTAGAAGGGAGTATTAGGTCAAATTCAATTATTATCGCAACTGGCGCTAGTGCTAATAGGTTAGGTGTTATAAACGAAGATAAATTTTGGAGCAAAGGGATAAGCGCTTGCGCAATTTGTGATGGAGCAACACCACAGTTTAGAGATGAAGAATTAGCAGTTATTGGAGGTGGAGATTCTGCATGTGAAGAAGCTGCATATCTCACAAAATATGGTAGCAAGGTTCATTTATTTGTTAGATCGGAAAAATTAAGAGCTAGTGCCGCAATGATAGATAGAGTAAAAGCCAATTCAAAGATTGAAATACACTGGAATACAAAAGTAAAGAAAGCTAATGGTACTGATTGGCTTGAAAATGTTGAAACCATTAATTCACAAAAAGACAACGTCGAAATTAAAGTTAAAGGACTTTTTTATGCTATTGGACACACTCCAAATACAAAGTTTTTAAATAATAAAATTGAATTAGATAAAAAAGGATATATTGCTTGTAATTCAGGAAGACCAGAAACTTCAATAGAGGGTATATTTGCGGCTGGCGATGTTGTAGATTCAGAGTGGAGGCAAGGGGTTACGGCTGCCGGGACAGGATGTATGGCAGCATTAGCGGCTGAGAGATGGTTAGCAGAGAAGAATTTATCAAAAATAATTGTTAGAGAAACAACCGAACCAGAAAAAACATTATCTTCATCAAGTTTTAATGAAGAGGAGACAAATGAAGATACTTTCGATTTAAACTCTGAATGGCAGAAAGGTAGTTATGCACTAAGGAAACTTTATCATGAGAGTAATAAACCAATATTAGTTATTTTTAGCTCTCCTAGTTGTGGACCATGCCATGTATTAAAACCACAACTTAAAAGAGTTATTAAGGAATTTGATGGAGCTGTACAAGGTATAGAAATTGATATTGACAAAGATCAAGAAATAGCTAAACAAGCCGGAATAAATGGAACTCCAACAATACAGCTATTTAAAGAGAAATTACTTAAAAAACAGTGGCAAGGTGTTAAACAACGTAGTGAATTTAAAGAAGCGATACAAAATATCATCTAAGTATTATATTATTTCCTTCTTATATTATTTTTAGAGTTTCCAGACCTAGGGCCACCGCCGCCTGCATTTCTCTCACGATAAGTTATCCTTCCTCTTGTTAGATCATAAGGGCTTATTTCTACCAGTACTTTATCTCCAGCTAACAATTTAATTCTAAATTTAGTTAACTTGCCTGCCGCTCTGCATAAACATTGGTGACCTTCAGGTTGCTCTAAAGTTACCAAATAAAAACCATTTCCTTGTTCTTTTTCTATTACGCCAGATGTTTCGATCATTAAATAATTTATTTTCTAGATTCATATTATCAGAAAAGAATAAACAAAATTTATCTCAAGATAATTACATCAAATGAATTAAATTAATTGCAAAGATTTTTAATTTATACAAAAAATTTGATTTCATTAATTATTTGAAGTTGACCATAATAAAAATTTGCCTTTGCAATTTTCTCAGAATCCTCTAGTTGATCAAAAAACGTAAAGCCCAAACTTTCCCATAAAGATGATCCGCAAACATTGTTTAATTCATTAGTTGCCTCTTGAGCAATATTATTTAACTTTCGTTCCAGATTTTTAGATTTAGAAATTGACATCAAAATAATTAGTACATAGTACAAATATACTATGAAATTTATTTAATGCAACTTTAGAAAGGAAGCCTCTTTTTTTCTTCGATGTTTAGATCAGCTTCCATTTCTTTAAGTCTTTTTAAGATCTGCTGATAATATTCTTTAATGTAATTCTCTAGAGAAGTAATATCTTCTTTCTTAAGATCTAACACCTCATAAGTGGTGCTCATATCAGAGTCTAATGCAACTCCACTACTAGTTACTTCGGCGAAGGCTAATCTCTCAGAAACATTTAATGCATCTTGAAAAAATGAAACTAAGTTCTGAGTTACTTTTATCAAAAAGGGTGAAACTCTAAAAATCTTCGCCTTCTTATTACTATATTTTTCACATAGAGCAATTACTTCATCAGAATCCCACGCCCTAAGTCCAACTAAAGGCAGTGTAAGCTTGTAAGATTTAGGATTACTTATTGAAGTAACAATAATTTTAGCCATATCTTGGGTGTTCATGTATGCAATTTTAGTTGGAGTTCCGCTCATCCAGACGGCTTGACTATCTAAAACAGGTATAGCGAATTGACTAATGACACCTTGCATAAAAGCAGCGCATTTGAAAATTGTATAATCAAAATTAGACTTCTCTAAAAGTTTTTCAGTGCAATACTTAATATCCATTAAAGGTACATTTCTAAACTTTTCTGTTAATAAAATTGAGAGAAAAATAACCCTTTTTATTTTTTTCGATTCACAAGCATTAAAAAGATTAAGTTTCCCATCCCAGTCAGTTTCATATATGCTTTTGGAATCTTCGGGTCTACCTGTTGCGCTATCAATAACTACTTCGATATCTTGTAGTGCGTAATCTATATCTCCAGAATTGAGTAAATTTCCCTTTGTAAGTTCACAACCCCATTCTTGGAGAAAAGAAGCTTTCCTTGGATTCCTAACAAAACATCTAACTTCATGCCCTTCTTCAATAGCTTTCTTTGCTATCTGCCTTCCAAGAGTTCCTGTTGCACCTACTAAAAGAATCTTCATACTTAAGGATGTACTTAATCAGTCGAGATTAACTCACTTTCTATGGTATTCGTGAGAATCAATCTCCTTGAAATTTTAATAATAATGCCCCAGCAACCAATCCAATTGGTATCAATATCCAAAAAACAGCAGCAATACTAAAAATTTCTTTAGCCATAGTAAACTTAATCAATTATTATAATTTAACGTTTATATGCATTTTTTTGTAAAAAAAATAAATAATGCAAATATCTTTAAATTATTTAAGTGAGGGATATAAGGTTATTTATTATGAACTCTATCGATAAATCAATAAAAGGAAACGAATCTAATTACTGGAAATGGAATGGATTCAAAATTTTTTGGAGTGTTATTGGAGAAGAAAATACACATCCAATAATTTTGATTCACGGGTTCGGAGCAAGTAGTAAACATTGGAGAAATAATTCTTACTACTTTGCACAAAAAGGATATTCTGTATACTCAATCGATTTAATTGGATTTGGCAATTCAGCACAGCCAGGAATTAGAGACATAGGAAAATTAGATAATGAAGTTTGGTGTAATCAAGTAAGTGATTTTATTAAACAAGTAATCAGGCCAAAGACTTCTAAAAAGATTGTTTTAATAGGAAATTCTTTAGGTTCTTTAGTAGCTTTAACATGCGCAGTTTATTTAAAGAATGAAATATTATCTGTTATTGCATCTCCTCTCCCGGATCCTTTAGAAATCAGGAAAAGAGAATCAAAACTTAATTCGATTTTTGAAAAATATAGAACCAAACTTATAAAAATATTTTTTATTGTATTTCCTTTAGAAATAGTACTTTTTTTAATAAATAAATTAGGAATAATAAAATTAGGACTTAATTCTGCATATTTCAAAAAAGATAAAGTAGATAAAGAATTAATAAATATTGTAAGAAAGCCAGTTTTAAGAAAGACTTCGGCAAGAGCACTAAGAGCTATGTGTATTGGCATGGCAACAAGGGGAGATAAGTTAAAGGCCTCTTACCTTTTAGAACAACTTAGTCTTTCAAAAAAAATTCCTTTTTTATTATTGTGGGGAGAAAAAGATAATTTCATACCTTTATTTCTTGGCAAAAAGATTGCAAAATTCCATAGGTGGGTAGAATTGAAAATAATATCCAATTCAGGCCATTGCGTTCATGATGAAGATCCTTCATTATTTAATAAAATTTCTTATGAATGGATTAGAGACTTAAAAACCTACTAAAATATGAAACATACATTATCAGTACTTGTTGAAGACGAATCAGGGGCTTTAAGTAGAATCTCAGGTCTTTTTGCTAGAAGAGGTTTTAATATTGATAGTCTTGCTGTTGGGCCTGCCGAAACTAAAGGAATTTCTAGATTAACAATGGTAGTAGAAGGTGATAATGAAACCCTTCAACAAATGACAAAACAACTTAATAAATTATTTAATGTTCTTGGAGTCGTAGATTTTACTAACCTTGCTGCAGTTGAAAGGGAATTAATGCTTCTTAAAGTATCGTCTAAAGAAGATACAAGAAGTAATATTTTGGATATCGTTCAAATATTTAGAGCAAAAGTTGTAGATGTGTCAGATATTGCTTTAACCCTTGAAGTGGTGGGTGATCCAGGGAAATTAGTTGCTTTGGAAAAGCTTCTTGAACCATATGGAATACTTGAGATTGCCAGAACAGGAAAAGTTGCCCTTAAGAGATCATCGGGAGTGAATACTGAAATGTTAAAAATAAATAAATACTCTTTAGAGATTTAATTAGAAATTATGATTTCATAAATCAAATCTTCTTTATCTATTTTTTTTAATATTTCTATTCCTTTTACAACTTTTCCAAAGATTGAATACCTTCCATCTAATTCAGGAAATTTGTTAGTTACAAAGAAAAACTCAGTTGAAGAAGAACTTCTTTCTCCACTTTTTACCATTGCTAATGATCCCTTTTCAAAAAAACTAGTAAGATTTACAATTTCTGAAGGATCTAAAATTTGGTAACCATATTTTGGTTGAATTTCTTTTTTTAATTTTATTTCCAATGGAATATTTCTTTTAAGTATGTTTAAGTTTTGGTTTTCTTTTTTGTAAAAATTGTTTTCTGGATAAGTTCCCGAATGAATTAATTGAACTTGAGAAAAATTAATTATCTTATAAAATCTTTTATTTTTATAAATATTCTTTTTTACATTTTGAATAAAATTACTTACGGTAACTGGCTTATTTTCTCCATATAATTGAACATCAAGATTACCCTTTGAAGTCTTGAAAACTACTCTTTGGTTCTTTTTTATACAATTAAGCTCGAGCTTTCTACAATAATAATTAGAATCAAAAGCATTCTTATAACTGCAATTTGTAATTAACAATAAAAATATCTTAAAAAATAAAAGCGGTTTTAAAAAATGAAATCTTCTTATTTTAAACCCTCCAAATTTACATTTAAAAATTTAGCTAATCTTGCTCCTTCCTCTTCAACTTGCAGCAACGGTTTAAGTTCTCCTGCTCCGCTTAGAGGAAGTGCTTTTTTTCTGCCTTTAAGAACTAATGCGATTCTTCTTCTTGGATTAAATCCTTCACTTATATCAAGTTTCACAGACTTAATTTCATCAAAATTTATTTTAACTTCAATATCCTTAAATAATCCTTTTCTTTTAATTTCAACAGATTGGGAATCTTTATCAAAAAAGTTATAACCTGAGCCGAAATTTATAAAAACCAAATACCATAAATATATATTAAGCAAATTGGCTATAACTCCATAAGCTCCCATTATTATTCCTTGAGGGATAAAAAGTAAGGTTGAAGGATTGCCCAAAGGGAGTAAATCTCTTCCTGTATAGCTTGATATCGCAGCTAAGATAAAACCTATACCCCCAATAGTTAACATTCCTCCAATAAGGTAATTCGATAATTTTCTTGAACCATTGATTTTTTGTTCAATTTTTTTAAAAGAAGAGAGATTTGATTGCATAATATTTATCTTAGAGGCCTATTGCTGCTAATTTAACCATTAACATAGGGTATTAATACCTAATTTTTAACATAAAAGTCAGGAAAGCTTTACAAGGCATTTCATATATACAAATAATTCCCCACTTTACTCACAATCTTTGTTACAGTCTCAGCGTATCCCGAAGCTAAAAACGATTTCTCATGACGATCGCCGTTGGAAGCGCCCCACAGAGAGGATGGTTTGATGTCCTCGATGATTGGTTAAAGCGCGACAGGTTTGTATTTATTGGTTGGTCCGGTTTACTACTTCTACCTTGTGCATATCTTGCAATAGGTGGATGGTTCGTCGGAACAACATTTGTTACCTCTTGGTACACACACGGAATTGCATCTTCATATCTTGAAGGAGCAAACTTTTTGACAGCAGCTGTAAGTACCCCTGGAGATGCCATGGGACACAGTCTTCTGTTTTTATGGGGTCCTGAAGCCCAAGGTAGTTTTGTAAGATGGCTACAGCTTGGTGGTCTTTGGAACTTCGTTGCATTACATGGAGTATTTGGCCTTATCGGTTTCATGCTTCGTCAATTTGAAATTGCTGGTCTTGTCGGTATTAGACCTTACAACGCACTTGCTTTTTCAGCTGTAATAGCAGTTTTTACAAGTATTTTCCTTATTTATCCTTTAGGACAGCACAGTTGGTTCTTTGCACCTTCATTTGGTGTTGCAGCAATCTTCCGCTATATCCTTTTTATTCAAGGTTTTCATAACATCACTTTAAATCCTTTTCATATGATGGGTGTTGCTGGAATTCTTGGTGGTGCTTTACTTTGCGCTATCCACGGAGCTACAGTTCAAAACACATTATATGAAGATACAAGTATTTATACAGAGGGTAAAGTACAAAGTTCAACTTTTAGAGCTTTCGATCCTACCCAAGAAGAAGAAACCTATTCAATGATCACAGCGAATAGATTTTGGAGCCAAATTTTTGGTATCGCTTTCTCAAACAAGCGTTTCCTTCACTTTTTGATGTTATTTGTACCTGTAATGGGTATGTGGACATCTTCAATTGGTATTGTTGGTTTAGCACTTAACTTGAGAGCTTACGATTTCGTTAGCCAAGAGATCCGTGCTGCAGAAGATCCAGAATTTGAAACTTTCTACACAAAAAATATACTTTTGAACGAAGGTATGCGAGCATGGATGTCTTCTGTGGATCAACCACACGAAAATTTTGTATTCCCTGAGGAGGTTCTTCCGCGTGGAAACGCCCTTTAATAATTTACTAAGAGCTCCTAACCAGAGTATTGAAGAAACTGGTTACGCTTGGTACGTAGGTAACGCCAGATTAATTAATTTGTCTGGACGTTTACTTGGAGCACACATTGCACACTCTGGACTTATTGTCTTTTGGGCTGGAGCAATGATGCTCTTTGAGGTTAATCATTTTACATTTGATAAACCAATGTGGGAGCAAGGCTTAATCTGTATGCCACACGTTGCGATGTTTGGTTACGGTATTGGACCTGGTGGTGAAGTAACTGACATCATGCCTTTCTTCCAGGCTGGTGTGGTTCATCTAATAGCTTCTGCAGTTCTTGGCTTCGGTGGGATTTACCACTCATTGGCTGGACCTGAAAAGCTTGAAGAAGATTTTCCTTTCTTCTCAACTGATTGGAGAGATAAAAATCAAATGACTAACATACTTGGTTACCATTTGATTGTTTTAGGCGTAGGTGCATTAGCATGGTCAGTAAACTGGTGTTTTATTGGTGGTGCTTATGATACTTGGGCTCCTGGAGGAGGAGAAGTTAGACTTGTTAACCCAACACTTGATCCAAGGGTAATTCTTGGTTATCTGTTTAGATCTCCCTGGGGAGGCGCTGGTTCAATAATCGGTGTTAACTCAATAGAAGATATTGTTGGTGGTCATGTCTATGTGGGTGTAACTGCAATTATTGGAGGTATATTTCACATCTTTACCAAACCTTTTGGATGGGCTAGAAGAGCATTCATTTGGAATGGAGAAGGACTTCTAAGTTATGCACTTGGTGGAATTTGTGTTGCAAGTTTTATTGCATCAACTTTCATCTGGTTTAATAACACTGCTTACCCTTCAGAATTCTACGGTCCAACAAATGCTGAAGCTTCACAGGCACAAAGCTTTACTTTCCTCGTGAGAGACCAAAGAATTGGAGCTAATGTAGGTTCAACAATGGGCCCAACAGGGTTAGGTAAATATCTCATGAGATCTCCTACAGGAGAAATTATATTTGGTGGTGAAACAATGAGATTTTGGGACTTCAGAGGACCATGGTTAGAACCTCTAAGAGGTCCTAACGGATTGAGCCTCGAGAAGATCCAAAACGATATTCAGCCTTGGCAAGTAAGAAGAGCAGCTGAATATATGACTCATGCTCCTAATGCTTCTATTAACTCTGTTGGAGGTATTATTACTGAGCCTAACGCTGTAAACTTTGTTAACTTAAGACAATGGTTAGCTGCAGCTCAATTCTTCCTAGGATGGTTTACATTCATCGGTCACCTTTGGCATGCTGGTCGTGCTAGAGCAGCCGCCGCCGGTTTCGAAAAAGGAATCGACAGAAAGAGTGAACCAGCTCTAGAAATGTCAGATCTAGATTAACTCTAGAATCAACCCCTTAAGCCCTACTATTAGTAGGGCTTTTTTTATGTCAGAATTAATTGATTTTCTAAATTCTTTCTAAGCCATGGCAAACTTAACCCCATTACATTACTGAAACAACCTTCTATTTTTTCTATATATTTACCTCCTATACCCTCCAAAGCAAATCCTCCAGCACAATGCAAAGGTTCAAGAGAATCTACATAACTCTTAATTTCCCAATCTTCCAACTGTGAAAAATAAACTCTTGAACTTACTGTTTTTCTAATTGTTTCAGTGATATTAAAAATATTTGAAGTTAAATCAAAATTTCCAATTATTAAAGTATGACCAGTATGTAGAAACCCAAACTGCCCAGACATTTTTTTCCATCTAATAAATGCTTCTTCTTTATCTGCTGGCTTTCCAAAAGCTTCCCCTTTAAATTCAAATATTGAATCACAACCAAGAATTTCTACAGAACTAGAATAAAACTTTTCTGGTAAGTCTATTTCTTGGATATTAAGAGCAATACTACTAGCTTTTTGAAAAGACAATTCGAGAGCCAAATTAGAGATATCTTTCTCTTTTACTAAAGCTTCATCAAAATTACTTGATATTTGAATAAATTCGATTTGAGAATTTTCTAGTAATTTCTTTCTAGATTGAGAAGCAGAGGCTAGAATTAACACAAATTTTTTATCGAATTATAATTCAATTTACTTATTAATAAATTTCAAGATTAATATAAATTACTAATGGAATTAATAGAAAAACTACAACCTATTAAAAAGCCCTTGATGGTTTTAGGTACATCTAGCGGGGCAGGCAAATCTTTAACAGTTACGGCAATAGGAAGGATTCTTAAAAATTCAGGAGAAGAAGCAATACCTTTTAAGGGTCAAAATATGAGTAACAATGCGTGGGTTGATTGGAATGGTGGAGAGATGGCATTTTCTCAAGCTTTACAAGCATTTGCTTGCGGGATAATTCCTTCTTCAGAGATGAATCCTATCCTATTAAAACCACAAGGTAATTCAACTAGTGAAGTCATTCATTTAGGGAGAAGTAAGGGTATTACAACAGCAAAAGATTACTACAAGGATTGGTTTTCCCCAGGATGGGAAGTAATAAAAAAAAGTTTGAATTCAATATATGAACGACACCCAAATTGTCGTTTAATTATTGAGGGGGCAGGAAGTCCTGTAGAGATGAATTTAATTCACAGAGACCTTACAAACTTAAGAGTTGCAAAGTATTTAAACGCGAATTGCATTTTAGTAACTGACATTGAAAGAGGAGGCGTATTTGCTCAAATAATAGGAACTCTTGAGTTAATGAAACCGGAAGAAAGAAAACTCATTAAAGGTATATTAATAAACAGATTTAGAGGGGACCTTTCATTATTTGAAGAAGGTAAAAAATGGATAGAAAACAAAACAAAAATCCCTGTTTTAGGAATAATTCCTTGGTTAGATGATAAATTCCCTCCAGAGGATTCTTTAGATTTATTAGAAAAAAAATCATCTGTAACCAACCCTGAAGTAAAGGTTGGAATTATCAAATTGCCATCTATAAGTAACTTTTCAGATTTTGATCCATTAGAGAATGAAGAATCAATATTAATCAAATGGGTAAAGGAATCTCAAAATTTAAATCAATTTGATTTTCTTATTATTCCTGGAAGCAAACAGACTCTTAAAGATCAACAATTTCTTAGAGATTCTGGTCTATCAAAAGATATAAAAAATTATTCAACGAATAAAGGTAATATTTTTGGAATTTGCGGAGGTTTACAAATGTTAGGAACAATTCTTGAAGACCCATTTTTTAAAGAAGGATCAGAAATCAATTTAGAGAAATCAATTAATGGAATTGGATTACTCCCTTTAAAAACAACTTTCCTTCAAAAAAAGATAACAAGGCAAATAAATTCTGAGTCAATTTGGCCACACATAACAGAAATCAACGGGTTTGAGATACATAACGGAGTAACTGAAATAGATAACAGTCAAGATACTTTTGAAATAAAACCCATTTTTAAGGATTTAGATCTTGGGTGGTATAAAGAAAATATTCAAGGAGGGACTATTGCAGGTACATATATTCATGGAATCTTTGAAAACGATGACTGGCGAGATCACTATTTAAATTTAATTAGAAAAGGGAAAAACTTACCTTTATTAGACAAGAGAACAAGATCTTATAAAATGAAACGGGAAAACATTATTGATAATCTCGCAAATGAATTTAAAAAAAATTTTAATATTTCATCATTGTTAAATTGAAACAATCAAAAATTAAAATCATATGGCCAAATAACATCGAGATATATGCCTCAGAAGGAGACGATTGGTTTTCAATTGCTGCAAAGGTAGGTTTAGAAATTCCAACTGGATGTTTAACGGGGAGTTGTGGAGCCTGTGAAATAGATGTCAATGGAGAAACTGTGAGAGCTTGTGTAAGCAATATTCAAAGTAAAAAAGATTGCTCATTAAGCGTTTCATTTACTACTGACCCTTTCTGGGAAAATTAAATTATTTAATTATCCTTATTAAGGACAAAAACGGAAAAGGTTAAATTACATCACACTCCACATAGGTAGATACTGGCCTATATGGGACTTATTTTTGAGTAATCAAGGCATATCCATCAACACATTATTGGTATGTATAGCGAACACATTAGACGATATAGAAACGTAAAAATAGTAATGAGTTTGCATAAAAAAAAAGACCTTTATTTCTAAAGGTCTTTTTCTGGTTTTACTGAATCAAGTGTTTCCTTGTTTCCACTTTTTCAGTAAAACCTCTCCTACACACTTTCACATAATATGTCTTTTATTTCTTTTCCGTGGAAGGGGGTGAGTAATATTACTTAATTGTCACGTTTACCAGTTACGACCTTAAATACTTAATTGCATTAAAAAACACCCTAATTCTTAAGAATCGGGGCGTTTAGTATCAGAAATTAGTGTGTGAGGAGTTTCTGATGTTATTAATCTAATAGAAAAGATCTCATTTCTAGTGTAATGTTAACACCATTTCTTTTCCTAAAACAGGGAAAGATTTGAAAACTGATTTTTAGTATCTACTACTGCAGTGCTTGTTGAGATTAACTTCCAACCGGCAGAATTACGTTTTCTCATAATTACTGCAATCTCATTTTCTTGTCTTTGAGTATTTGCATTGCCTACTGCGTAATAGATATCAAGATCATTTTCTACATGTGACATATTTAAATGTGCTGGTTTATTCAAAGTTAATATTACTCAATCTTTCATCGATACTGAAATGGATTCGATAGGGTTATTAGAAATAATTATTGTATGGTTTTACCTTCACCTCAAATTGCAATTGGATTATTGCTTATAAGTATTGGAATCGTAGTCACCTTTGATATCAAAATTGATTTATTTAAAGGTAAAGAGTAAAAGACAAAAGTTGGATATCTGGCAAAATGATTATATTAATTTGTTCAAAGAATAATCTTGTCAATTAAAGAACGCAATTACGATAATGATGGAACAGATCCATCAGAAGAATATTTTAGAAAGAAGAAAAAAGATAATGATGATGATACCTACTTCCCCCTAGAAGAATCAGAACCACCACATTATTAAGAACAGTAGAAAATTAATTGACAGATTCTTTAAAATTAAAAAAATAAAAAAATTTAAATATGACTGAACAAAGGAAAATAGAGAAATTTGGAGTCGGGAATTTGTATCCTGACATTCATCCACCAGAATTTTCATTCTTTAAAAAAAAATGTATAGATGTAGCAATTGGATATGATGATGGTTTTACTTTCACTCCTAAATTTGGGAATTTTAAAGAAACTGAAGATATTTTTGATTACCTAAAACAATATCTTGAAGATAAAGAATTAGAAAAATTAGATATTCGTTTTGATACCTTAAAAACTTGTATATACCAAATAAATCCTGAGACATTAGAACTTGGAGAATTATTGGAATGTGAAGGAAGTGATGTTAAATATTTTGAATGGAATAAACAAACTAAAAGTTTTGAAGAGGTTGAATCAAATTCACTAAGTGATGAAGAAGAAGAATATTTTCACTAAGTAATGATAATTCATATTTCCCTTCAGAAGAAACTTAGCAAGTTGAGACATTAATAAAATGAATAAAGAGCTTAATTATGAAGAAGGATTATTTAATTACATTGTTTTGAAGGAAGAAAAGGAAGTGATCTTTTATTTACATAATCCCTATCCAGATTGCTTAAAAATTCCAGATATAATGAAACAAAGGTTTCCTAGTGATTACAAGAGCATAGTTGTAAATTCTTTGGATGATTTCAAAAAGTATGGAGCAAAAAGTTGAGCACTAAATGGGATGACACTTCATGGCAGAAAGAGTTCTTGAATATGAAGGCACATTCGCCTTCAGATGCCAAACTCTTAATGGGAGGTGTAAAAGGATTGAAAGGCGCTTGGCGTTTAGGTGTTCTACACGTTGAATACGAAAGATTGAAGAAAGCACAAGAGCAGCAACAGCAATGAAAGAAGAAATAGATTGGAAAAAAGAATTGCTAGAAAGTGGAAGATTTAACGATCAATTTCAAAAGAATCTTTTAGAGAATAGTGATAAGAACTTCATGCAGGGCATATATCTTGGATATATTTATTCCAGATGGAGAAAGATTAGGGGCTTAGATAAAGATGATCCAGTAGAAAATAAGTGAAAAATGCAATCTTTATACAAAGAGTATGAAAAGAAAATTAAATGAAAATGATATCTAATTCCCTAAAGAAGAATCAAAACCACCTCATTATTATCAAGCGATCTTGAGGAATCCACCAACACATTTATGCATATACTGGTAAATGTTGGATTATATAGGACAAGCAACTTCTCTAAAATCCCATTTTGACTGCATTATTGCCCACATAGCAGTATTCAGGAAGATTATTAAACGGAGAGGGTGTACATAGAATTCAATCTAGAATTCCAGTATAGACCTACTCTGACCACAGTTTAATTTAGTAATTCATATAAAACCTTGAGACAACCTAGAGACATTTTTAGAAAATATTTTTTAATTGAAAGTAAAATTCAAGTAATTAAAAAGTTTCCATTCTCCTTCAACCATTTTTTATGGTTTTTATATGAAGGATCATATTTCTCAACTTCTTGCCAGAAATTCTTTGAGTGATTGCATTGGATCATATGACAAAGTTCATGAATGACTACATAATCAACAATCGAATGTGGTGCTTTTATTAGATGCCAATTAAAGGTTAATCTTCCTTTTTTATCGCAAGAACCCCATCTAGTTTTGTAGTTTTTGACTTTTATTTCTCTTGGAGAAACTCTAATAATTTCTGAATACTTAATGACTTTATCTTCCAATCTTTTGTACGCCTCTTGGACATACCATTTTTCAATATAAGTTCTAATTCTAAATTTTCTTACATCTCCAATTTCTGATGCTCGTACGTTTGTATGAAGATAATCACCATCTAATTTAGTTCCTACTCTTCCTCCTTCTACCACTTTTAACTTTAAATTCTTACCAAAAAGAGCAAAAGATTCACCACTAACAAACTCTCTTTCTTTACTCGCTGGTCTGCTTTGTATTTGAACTACTTTATTTCTAATCCATCTTTTTTTAGTTTCTAAGATTTCAACTATTTTTCCATCTTTTACTCTATTTGGAACTCTTATTTGAAGTTCATCACCAACAATATGAAGTGCTGAAGTTTTTCTTTTGGATCGAACCACTTCTACTTTTAATCCAAATAACTCTTTTGGAATTGCACTCATTTGAATTTCACCCTTGCAAGTTCCATAAATCTTTCAATAACTATTTTCCTAAGTTCAGGATCATCAAATGCATCTTCAATCATTGCTCTTTTTATATTTCTCTGCATAGTTTTAATCTCATCTTGTTTCAAGAAGAAACCAACAATCTTTGAAGATTCTTCAAATTGATTTACCAGTTTTTTAACTAAAGACAAAATCCTTTGATGAATTTCATCAGAGAACGTTTCCTCACCTGATGATTTAACTATTTCTGCCATCAAAATATTGTAGAAAGCAAATTCAGTTTCATTTAATCCAAGATCATTTGCTTTCTGACCTTTTTCTTTTTCTAAACCATCTCTAAAAAGTAAAAGTTGACGAACTAGTTCATCCCACTTCTCCTCATAATTTCCAATTATTTCATTTAATCGTAAAGACAGAGATTGATAATATTCTGGATCATCTTCAAGTTTGAGTTTTATATGTGCCTTAATTGCGTGTTCTATTTCTGATGCTTTCACTTCATCACCTTTAATATCTCTAAGAGTTTTAAGAAAGGATTCATCAAATAATTTTGTAGGAGGAACACGAGGATCAATTCCTGATGCAAAAACATGATCTTCAATTAATTTCTTTACTTTCTCACCAGAACCAAGAATATTTATTTGCTCGTCTCTATATCTATTTCTTGCCCCAATTGCAATTTTTCCAAGTGATTTTAAATCTTTAATGAAAGGCGATGCTGCCTTATCTGGAAGAACCACTTCCATCTGTTTTGAGAAACTTCTAAAGTCAATTTCAAACTGCTGACGTTTTAAATCATCTTTCAAAAGAGAGATACATTTTTCCAAATCTGAAATATCAACATCTTTAAAATGATTTATTACTCTTGTGTGTGTTGCTTCTAGTTTGGGAATCTCATCAGTTAAATTTCTTAATGCACCTTTAACATCAGTTGCTGAGAAAACTTCTAACGCTTCTTTTAAATAATCCGTTAATCCATAGTAATCAACAATATAACCGATGAATTTCTTCGCCTTTGTTCTATTAACTCTAGCAATTGCTTGGAGTAAAGAATGATCAGTTAATTTTCTATCCAAGTACATAACCTGACAAATAGGAGCATCAAATCCTGTAAGTAACATATCTTTCACAATCAATATTGATAAAGAACTTTCATCTAGTGGTTTCTTGAAATTATCTATTGCAGTTTTATGATCTGCTTTATTTGTCCACTTTGACATCTCAGGTGGATCATTATGATCACCAGAAATAATTACTGCAGAATCAGGTGCATCTGGAATCTCATCTAATTTCTTTTTATAAGTAACTGCTGCTTCTCTACTAGAAGTCACAATCATTACTTTGAATCCATTTGGCATTATCTTTTCTCGATAGTGTTCTACAAGATCAAGAGCAATCCATTCGATTCTTTTTGGTGCCTCTAACACTGCCCGTACGGTTCCATATTTTTTCTTTATTGCGTTTTTTTCTTCTGGAGTTTTATCTTTAAAATATCTTTCAAATAGTGCGTCTAAAGAATCGCCAGTAACCTTGGTAATCGCTTCTCTGCCTTCATAAAGTATTTGTAAAGTCGCCCCATCAGCAACTGCTTGTTCAATAGTGTATTGATCAATAAATTCTCCAAATTCATGAACAGTTTCACCCTTCATTTTTCCAGTAATCAGAGGAGTACCTGTAAATGCAATCTTTGGTGCATTAGGCAATGCAGTATTAATAGCAGCACCTAAAGTTCCATATTGAGTTCTATGTGCCTCATCAGTTAAAACAATTATTCGATCTGAATCATTTAAACAAGAAAAATCTAAATCATCCTCTTCTAGTTTTTGAATAGTAGAGGTTATTAGATCTGATGAATCTTTACGAAGTAATTCCTTTAATTTAGAAACAGATTTTGCATTTAAAACAGTTTCTCCTTGTGCTCCTCTAAATGTATTTGTAAGTTGCTTATCAAGTTGCGTTCTATCTGTTAGAAAAACTAATTTATAATCACTTAATAATGGATCTCTTCTTATTTTTTGAGTCAAAAAAACCATTGTTAATGATTTTCCTGAACCTTGTGTATGCCAAATAACTCCTCCTTTTTGTTTTCTATCTCCTGGAGTTTTTAATCTTGAAATTGTTTTTTGAACTGCTCTAAATTGTTGATATCTTGCAATCTTTTTTATTGTTCTTCCATCTTCTACTTCAAAGATCATGAAGTTCTGAATAATATCTAAAAACTTTTGAGGTTTTAACAACCCTTCAATAAGAATTTCTTGTGAATATGGACTATCACCTAATTCTTCCTTCTTTGTTGGGTAAGGATCTTTCCATTCCAAATAGTATTCATAGGGTGATGAAATTGTTCCAACTCTTGAACTATCTCTATGAGTTGAAATCATTACTTGATTGAAATGAAATAGTTTCTGACATCCTTCATTATTTTCAGGATTTCTCAAATTTGCATAACGCCTTAATTGATTAATCCCTGCTTCCATCGGATCAGTAATGTAAGGTGATTTACACTCAATAACTCCAAGAGGCAACCCATTTACGAAAAGAATAATATCAGGAATAATATTTTGAGTTAGTCCTTGAACCTTGAACTGATTAACACAAAGGAACTCATTATTTTGAATATTTTCAAAATCAATCAATTTAACTGTTTGACCTCTTCGACCTTTACCTAGATCTTGCTCAACAGAAAAATATTGAGTGAGTCGTTCCCAAAACCATTGATTCGCCTCCATTAAAGTTGAGGTTTGAATTACGGTAATTTCTCGAATAATCTTTCGAAGATTTTCTTCGCTAATCCAAGGATTGATTTGTTTTATCGATTGCTCAAGGTTTGGAATAAGAACTACTTCTTTAATAGATGAACGAATATTTGAAGTTTCGGGAGAAAGTTCTTTCCCATCTTTATAAGACCAACCATTCCTTTGAAGTTGTTCTAGTGCAGGTTGCTCTACGTAGATAAGTTCATCATTTGCCATCTCTTATAAAACCACTCTTTTATAACCTAATAAAAGGTCTTGAATTAATGATCTTTGAAGGTTTTCCATCTGAAATAAGTATTCTTTTTCCTTTATTATTCTCTTATCGACAGATGAGAGAATTAGTGAAATTTCGTGTTGTTCTTCAATTAAAGGAAAAGCAAATTCATAATCTAAAAGATTCTGAGTGTTAATAGAATTAATTGTCGCACCTATGTCTCTAGAGACCTGTTTAAAGAAAATATTAGATTCAATTAAATATTTAACAAACTCATATTGATTAGTTCTAAATATTGTCATGAATGCACCATGAGTTGCTCTTGGAAGATTTCCAGTAATGACTGCACTTTTACCTAATAATCTTCTTGAACCATTTCGAACGCAAATTAAGATATCTCCAATTTTTGATATAAATTCACTTTTTACATCTTTTTTTACATAAACCAAATCATCAAAAACAACATTTCCATCTTCAATATTTGAAGATCTTAAAACTAGTAAACCTTGGTCTGAAAGATCATCTGGAGAATAAGTAAGACCTCTAATACAAGAACCAATTTCTCTTAATTTCTTGATTTCCCATGTTTTAGGAATCTTACCTAATTTACTATCTTTAAAGTTTTCATTTCTCAAACCTTTAGAAAGCAATTTTTCTCTTAGTGCAATTTTAAGTGACTTTATTTTTTTTATTTTTAATTTAGAGTTGATAATTATTGAATCGTTTGTACTTAATATTTCAGCAATCTTTTTTTGCTCTGGGAGTGGTGGTACTGGAAGAGATGCATCAAAAAACTCTGTTATTCCAAGATTCAAAAGTCCATGACTTCTCGCTCCTTCCTTGGCGATACTATAAATTGCATCAATAAACCATTGTGACTTAAACAAATAATCTGCATATCTGAGATCTAATATTTCTTGATTAATACAAAAACAAATATAAAGGGGTGAAACTATTCCATTAGAATATTTTCTCAATCTTCTGGCAGCACCTACAGGAAAACCATCGGAATAACTTTTATTGTAAGCAAATTCACCATTCTCTAATAGTGTATATCCACTAGTATCTTTACTTGCAACTATCTTTTTAAAATACTCTTTTTGAGCAATAAGACCATCACTTGCAGAGATAGTTAGGACATTATCGCAAATTTGTTTATTATTTTTTCTATTAACTCTTTTTGCAAATTGACCAATTTTGATTTTTGTCCAATTTGGTGGGAACTTATTCATACCCCAACTCCTTCAAGAATTTATTCATTACTGCCTCAGATTCTTTTAGATCACTATCAATCTGAGAAAGGGAAATCCCATACTTGTCCCACCAACGTTCCAATTGTCGAACAACTGAATCAGGAACATCTCCAAGAACTTTTCGTATTTGTGTTTTATCTGTAATTTCTTCCTTAAATTGCATGTATTCAGAATTTTTATTTTCTAAAATAACATTCACATCAAATCCATAAATTATCTCTTGTATATAATCATCTCGAACCTCTTTAATTGGAATCCCACCATTAAGAATTCCTTTTAAGTCAAAATTCTCAGGGGGTGGGGAAGTATCAGCATATCTTCGGATATTAAGGTTATATTCATTTTCTCTTATTTCATTCAAATCGATAACTCTTGAAAACCTTTTAATTTCCTCATATGAACCATAACAATTTACAATTTTTTCTATATCTTGATCTCTAAGAATATTCTGATTTTTGCCTTCCTGATAGTCAAGTTCAGCATTAATAAATAGAACCTTATCTTTCTTATGAGAATCTTTTTGTTTATTGATAATTAAAAGTGTTGCAGGAATTCCAGTTCCATAAAACAGTGAAGAGGGAAGACCTATCACTGCCTCGATAAGATCATTTTCGAGTATTCCTTTTCTAATTTCACCTTCTGATGCTCCCCTAAACAGAACACCATGAGGAACAACAACACCCATAATCCCTTCATTATTTAAAGAGGCAATCATATGCTGAACAAATGCAAGGTCTCCAGCATCTTTTGGAGGTAGTCCAAATCGATACCTTCCATATCCATCAGTTTCTGCATCATCTCTCCCCCATTTTTTTAATGAAAAAGGTGGATTTGCAATTACACGATCGAATCGCATTAACTCCCCATTCTCAACATGTTGAGGACTTCCAAGAGTATCTCCTTTCCTTATATCTGCACTACGAACACCATGCAAAAACATATTTAATTTACATATTGCCCATGTACTTAAATTTCTTTCTTGACCAGACAACATTAGATTTGAGGAATCCTCACCATTCCTTGTTAGGTAATTTCTTGTTTGTATAAGCATTCCACCTGAACCACAAGTTGGGTCATAAACTTTCATTCCTGCTTTTGGTTTTATAAGTTCAACTAATAATTTGACTACTTCACTAGGTGTATAAAACTCTCCACCTTTTTTGCCTGCAGAATCCGCAAACATCTTGATCAGATATTCATATGCAGCACCAAGCAAATCAGGTCTATCAAAATCAGATTTTCTCAATCTATATTTTGAATAATGAGATAAAAGATCACTTAATTTTTTATCTGTAAGTTTATCTTTGATATTGAAATCAATGGATACTAAAACACCTTCAAGTGTTGAATTTTGCTCTTCAATTGCTTCAGTTGCTTTATTAAGTTCTGAACCAACATCATGTTTTAGATTTTTAAGTTTTTCCCATCTTGCTACTTCAGGAACAAAGAATGTTTTGTCGTATTCGTCTTGCTCTGAGGCAAACTGTTCTGCTTGCTGTTGAGTTTTACCAGTATCTAAATAATGTTGAATAACATTTTCTCTCTCCTCATCAAAAGCATCAGATAGATGCTTTAGAAATAACATTCCAAATATATAATCTTTGAATTCAGAAGCATCTAAACTACCTCTCAAAATATCTGCACTTTCCCAAAGGAATGACTCAAGTTGAGAAAGAGTTAATTTTTCATCTGTTTGAGGGGAAGAAACGCTCACTTAAAACTCATTTTTTAGTATTTTATCCTTGTTTTATTAGATGTCTTTTCTAATGCTTACAATTGAAGTTAAATTTGTTATTTTTCTAGGTGAAGAGCGAAAATTAAATCATGATTACTAATAAGAGATACCAAACGTTATTAATGCTTGCTACTACAGGTAAACCATTAAATAAAGACACTACGGAAGAAGAAAAGAAATTCTACGAAGAATGCAAACATGACTATGAAGTAATGCATGAAACCGCCAAGAAACATGGCATAAAGAATCCAATTTTAGAAATACCAATGGAAATAGATTTTTAAGAGGAATAATGCAACCACCACTGACTTCTGAAGAATTAGCAGAAATGTACCCCGACTTAGAACCTTGGCAAAGGGATGAACTAGAAGTTTGGCACAGAGGATGGATTACAAAATTGATGACCGGTGATGCAACATCAGAAGAATATAATACTGCGATACCTCCACATCCAGATCCACATCATCCCGAAGATGATGAGTAAAATGAGGTTTGAAAATTATTTTTATCTCTCAAAAACCTAGAGACTTTAAAAAAATAACCCTGAGACAACATAGAGACAAGAGTGGTCATTGTGGTAAATTATAAAAGTCAAACGGGTTAAAGAATACCTAAAATAACTCAGTCATAACAGTCAATCTGGACATTCTGACCAATTCTGACTACATCTTATTTGTATATAAATACGGAGAGGGTGGGATTCGAACCCACGAACAGTCTCCTGTTAAACGATTTCGAGTCGTTCGCTTTCGACCACTCAGCCACCTCTCCGTAATTAAACAATATATATATAAATCTATAAATTTATTTTATGTTTTATATCTTAAGCTTCAATCCCAACCAGCTTCTTTCATCATCCTTATTGCAATTGAGTTGTTTCTCCCAAGATCTTCAACAGTAACGAGATCAGGAATAAATTCTCCAAAATCTCTAACAATAGGGTTTTGATTAATCTCTTTCAAGGGATGTTCAAAAGTGGGCACAGCAATTCCTTTACTTCCAGTTGGAGATGCTAAATATTCAAGTAGCTTTATAGCTTCAGCTTTGTTTGTTGCGTATCTTGCTACACCTCCAGCACTAATATTTACATGTGCAGGATTTGGAGTAATGACGGATGTTCGTTTCGCGTATAAAGCATCTCTTCTTCCATTAACACCCGCTAACATTCTTGCGACATAATAATGATTAACAATACCTACGCCACATTTTTTCTTGGCAACCGCTCTAACTATTGAAATATCACCAGGGAAGAAGGGTTGGGAAACGTTAGAAATCATTCCGCTTAACCAAGCTTTAGTTTTTGATTCACCCTTGTTGACTATTTGATTAGCAACTAAAGATTGATTATATGGACTTTTTCTATTTCTTAAGCATACTTTACCTTTTAAGGATGGATCAGCTAAATCTGTATAGTCCTTTATCTTGCTAACATCTACAACTTTTGGATTAGCAACCATAACTCTCACTCTTCTAGTTAATGCATACCATTCTTTTCTTTTATCTTTAAGTCCAAGAGGAACATCATTCTCCAGAGAGGAAGATTCAACACTTTGGAGTAATCCAGCTTTAGCAGCATTTGTAATTCTTGCAGCATCAACTAGCAAAATTAAATCTGCTTGGGAATTCTTTCCCTCTCTTTTCAATCTTTCAATTAAAGAGATTCCTGCCGCTTCGATAAGTCTAACTTTGATTCCTGTTTCTTCTGCAAACTTTTTGTAGACATTCCTATCAGTATTGTAATGTCTACCGGAATAAACTTTTACTTCTTTTTCTGTTGAATTAGCGGGTATATTAAAATTCAAAAAAAATGTACATGTTAGTGCTGAGTAAAATATTTTTTTTAGATTTTGCACTTTTTCAAAATAGTATCTATGGTTACTTTATATCCATCCACATAAGACGGCCTCTCAAAGAGATTTTCTATACATCAATTTGTATCATTTTTTATATCAAAAATGAATTATTTAACTCATCAACTTTTGAATTCTGAAGAATTAGAAATCCTTAGAAAAAATTTAGAAAAAGATGATCTATTATGGGAAGATGGTAAGAAAACTGCTGGGAAGCATGCCGCAAAAGAAAAAAATAATTTACAACTAAGTAGAGATTCAGATTTATCATTAAAGTTTTCTGGATTGATTACAAAAAAAATTGTTAGTAATCAACTAATCAAGAGCTTTGCCTTACCCAAAAAGGTTCATGGAACAATCTTCTCAAAAACTATAAGTGGAATGAAATATGGACGTCATATTGATAATGCTTTTATGTCGTCTGGGAGAGCAGACTTATCTTTTACTATTTTTTTAACTTCCAAGAACAATTATGACGGAGGAGCATTATCTATTGAGGACTTCAACTCAGAAGAAAAGTTCAAACTTGATGCAGGGGAAATAATAATTTATCCAAGTACATATTTACATTCAGTGGAAGAAGTTTTAGATGGTGAAAGATTAGTATTTATTGGTTGGATTGAAAGCTATGTAAAAAGTATTGAAGATAGAGAATCTTTGTTTGATCTTGATGCCGCGGGTAGATCACTACTTGCTAAATATGGCAGATCTGACGAAGTTGACCTTATCTTTAAATCATATTCCAATCTTTTAAGAAGATTAGGAAGTTAATTATGGATCATTTTATACATCAATTAGAAAAATAAACCTGAGGTTATTATTATTTGTATAGATAGATAAATTATGAATGAATAAAAAAAGTTCAATTTCATTATTTCTTGCAGCTACTAGTGCACTAGCCCTAACAGCTACTGGCAATACAGCCTTACAAGCCGGGGAAAGCGATTTAGGAGGCCTAAAAGAATGGAATACAGACATGCCAGTCGATTCAGATTTTATTCTTGATGATGAAGCTCAAAGGCTAGCTGATGAAGCCAAGAAATCTAGTGTTTGTGTTCCAATCGGAGAAGGGGAGAATTGTTGGTAAAAGATAAATTTGTATAGTTCAAAATAATTTATTAAAAAAGGCACTTTGGTGCTTTTTTTATCTCAAATTTAAATTTTAGCATTAAAAAAAGGGCACCAAGGTGCCCTTTTTAGAACGTTTACTATAACAATTAGAATTTAAACTTAGTTGTTAAAGCTGCGCCAAAGATGTCTTGATCAGTTGCACTAACGACATCAGAACCACCAAAGACGGTAGGAATCATTGTCATAGAATCATTCACTTTAAATGAGTAAGTTAGTTCCCATAAAAATGGACTAAGTGCATCATCACCAGCAGTACCACCACCAACGGTTGAAGTAGACTTTAATGGCTGACCAAAACCAAGACCGATATAGTCAGAGTCCTGGAACATATCTGGCCATCCTAAACCTACGAAATAGCTAGTTGCTTCGTCTACCTTGCCACTTGCATTACCATCAAAGCTGATTACGTCGTAACCAACAGATACTTCAGGGGTAGCTGTTCCTGAGTCCAATGGTCTCCAGTAAGCTCTTGCTGCATATGCAGTCGCATCCGCATCAGCATCTGCTTTTGCAGTAGAAGTCGCATAATAACTATATGAGCTCCAGTCATTATCTTGTTGAGATAAGGTTAGAGAAACATGATACTGATCTTTGGTGTAAGCAAGCATTGTATCCCACTTAGAGCCATCTTCTTTTGTAAAGAAGCCATCAGTAGTTGATCCACCTTCAGAAACAATATTAGTACTTGCAGCGAAACCATTATCGCCTACATACTTAACACCAAAACCTTGTTTTGTACTAGCACCGAATGCACCACTCATACTTCCTAACTTGAAAGCTTTATGGAATCCTGGTCTATAGATTGAAACAGGAGCTGCATACATGTAGTAGTTTTCAATTTTTGGACCGAATGTTGCTGTCCATTTTTCGCTACTGCCGATAGGTGTTGTGTACCAAATCTTATCAACTGCAAGAGAATCTACACCACCTGAATAGGTATCAGTATGATAAGCAGCTGTTTTTTGATAAAAACTACCGGTTGCAGTTTCACCACTTTTAACTTTACCGTTACCAGTTCTTAGACGAACGTATAGATTGTCATCACCAGTGAAGCTTGTGTTCAAATCCATTGTATATGTATACATGGTTTGAAGAGATTCAGAAGCAAGAGGTTGGACTTTTGAAATTCCGTCAATTGCAGTAGCAGCAAAAACAGCACTTCCAGTTAAAACTGTAGTATCTGAGAAGCTACCAGCTTCAAAATTATTTTGCTGAGCTTCTAGGCCATCAACACGTCCTTTGAGAACTGCAAGATCTTCATTAACTTCGTTAACGAATGTATTACTGTCAAATCTGTTAGAAGATGATTTTTTACTACGATTGTAGTCATTCATCCCTTCAAGATTTATTACGTCAGATGCTTGTGCAGCAATGGGAGCAATTAAGCCCAAAGATGCTGTAGCAACCAACATTTGTTGGAAGAGTTTCATTTAACCTCACACGAAAAATGCCCATTCGACATGGGTATACATATTGTATCGACTGTAACTTTCCTGAGTAGGAATATTAGATGCTAATCTATGTATCAAATGATACTTAATAAGTGTATTTAACTTCTTAATTTATTTTTCAATAATGGAAAATTTAAAAGCTCTCTTTCTTCTATCCATGAAGATGCGACTTGCCTTGCTAAATTTCTGATTTTTTCTATATATTGTGCACGATCAGTGACAGAAATAACTCCTCTTGCATCAAGCAAATTAAAGCAGTGGCTGCATTTAAGGACAAAATCAAGTGCGGGATAAGTTAATTTTTTAACGATTAAAGAATTTGCTTCTTCTTGATAAATATTAAATAGGCTTCTAATGTTTTCAGGATTTGACTCACTAAAGTTGAACGAGCATTGATTTTTTTCAAATTGAAGCCATATATCACTGTAATTAAGTTTATTATTCCAATCTAAATCCCAAATACTTTCTTTATCTTGCAAAAACATGGCTATTCTCTCTATTCCATAAGTTATTTCAATTGGAATTGGATTACAGTCTAAACCTCCACATTGCTGGAAATAAGTAAATTGAGTTACTTCCATTCCATCTAACCAAACTTCCCAACCAACTCCCCACGCACCTAGGGTAGGAGACTCCCAATTATCTTCCACGAATCTTATATCGTGGTTTTGAGGATTAATTCCCAAATATTTCAAAGAAGCTAAATATTTTTCTTGAACTTCATCTGGAGAAGGTTTAATAATTACTTGATATTGATAATAATGTTGGGCCCTATTTGGATTATCTCCAAATCTTCCATCCGTAGGCCTTCTGCAAGGTTCAGCATAAGCAACACTCCAGGGTTCTGGTCCTATTGCCCTTAAAAAAGTATGAGGATTCATCGTTCCAGCTCCCTTTTCAGTGTCATAAGGCTGCATAATTAAACATCCTTCTTCTGACCAGAATTTATTTAAGTTTTGAATTATATCTTGAAAAAACATCGTGTAATAAAAACTAAAAAATTTTAGACCAAATTAACGCTAATAATAACAAAGCTTCAGCATAGAATTAGAAAAAAAGTTTTAAAGTTAGTTTATTTCTTTTTCTGAAAATACTATATTTTAAATTTTTTATAAGTAAGAATTAATAAATTCTAAGGACTGAGAAAGTTCCTTTAATAAACAAAGTCTCTAGTTATATTTTTCTTGAAAAAGACTAAAGCAGAATTAAATTATTGAAAAAAAATCCAACGGGAGTGGTCCATAAGTGAGAGATTCTAATGAATCCACATCATATTGACATGTTAATAACACTCCTTCCCCAAGACCATTTTCAGATCTTATGAAAACATTCCCAGATTTTTGATTAGCTTTTAAAAAAACACTTCCATCAGCTTGAAGAGAATCTAAATCCCTAAATTTAATTGAAGAATATTTCTTAGAAATTGATTTAAGTGCTTTAATAGCCTCATGATCATTAGAAGCCATTATTCCTAAGGTGATCCAATCGGCAGCAAATATTTTTGATTCTAGCTCTTCCGATAGTATTTTTATTTGATCTTTACTTAACTGAGGAGCTGATCTAAGACTAGTTAGGTCAAGTAAGTTATTTATTTCCATTTAATTAATACCTAAAAAAATAATACTTAACCAAAGGTTCTTCCATTCCAAGCCCACATTGAAGCAGACACATCCTCGAAAGAAATATAAATCTTATCTATTGGAATTCCCATTTTCTCATTAACAAAATTAGATATTGGCTTTGCCATTTCTGAAGGATTTAAAGAGCCTATTGACTTAATCTCTAAAAAGCAACAAGGGCTTTCATCATCGAAATACATTTCGGAATTATCATCTAATTTAGCCATAACAAATCTTTTTGATTTGTTTGTTAAAGACGAAACTAATATTGAGATTTCTTCAAGTAATTTTTTCTTATCCTCTATTTTTGCTGAAGTAGAGACATTAATGTAAGGCATATTTATGCAGCTAAATTATCTTTTTGGAAATCATTTTTTAGATTAAAAATTTTATTTTTTAAAACTTTTTTTGATGAAAGATATGCCATATCGTATTGACTAATTCCATTTTTATATGGATTGAAAAGGGCATTTTTAGATCTACTTTTTTTGCTCTTTTTAAATTCAATCATTTTAATTAAATTGATATTTAATAATTTAACTTTTTTTGAATAGATGTCTAGCTTTTTTAAAAATCTTTAATTAATTAATTGCTAAATATATTTCTAAATCACAATATGAATATCTATCTACTAAATTTAAAATAAGTCCCGCAATAATAGTATTGGAAGTTTTAAATAATTATCAAAGAAAAAAACTTGATGAGAGCAATGATGAAGAATTTTATTCTGACCCAAAATTTGTTTATCATTTAGATGCAAACTTCAGGCAATATCTATCAAATATTTATAACAATGAAATTGCAGATGATTCAACTGTCCTTGATTTAATGTCCAGTTGGGATAGTTATTTACCGGAAGAGAAAAATTATAAAAAAGTTATTGGGCATGGATTAAACAAAGAAGAGCTTGAAAAAAACAAAATTTTTGATTCTTATTGGATACAAAATTTTAATTTAAATCAAGAAATTCCTCTTGATAGTGGGAGCGTTGATTATTGTTTAATGGTGGCAGCCTGGCAATATTTACAATACCCAGAAAATTTAACCAAGGAAATCGTAAGAATTTTGAGTAATAAGGGCAAGATTATGATTGCTTTTTCAAATAGAGCATTTTGGCATAAGGCTCCTAATATATGGACTACATCTAATGAAGAAGAGAGAATCAAATATGTAAGAAAAGTATTAATCACAAACGGATTTAATGAACCAAAAATCATTAAAAAGTTTAATGAACCTTCTCTTAATATTTTTAATTTTTTAAATAAAGATCCTTTTTATTGTTTAATTGCCACTAAAGAATAAATTATTCCTAATAATGGAGAGTAAGACAAAGCTAAAGAAAAGCAAATAATTAAAATCAATAGCCATACTTTTGAATTGTTACTAATATTGGGTAGTTTAAAAATTTTCAATGGGATCAAAAAGAGAAAAATATCCTGAAAAATGTCCATGGGATTTAGGACCTAATCAAGATTTAGCAAAAGAAGAAAACTGGACACTAAGATTAGGTGAGGCCAACGTATGTTTTAGCAAAAACAAATTAGATAATAATTACTTTCATGTAATTAGTAATGAAAATGAAGAGCAAATTCTTGCTTTCAGAGCTAGGCTTCTTTATCAGAAATTACTTGACAAAGGATTTAGATTAGTAGAGTAAATAGTGAGCCACTAGTCAAATAAACTTAGATCCTCAAAAATAAACTTTTGTATTTCTTCTTCTTGATTTTTATTTAAGTATTTTATTGATCTTGAATTAAGTATCCAAATATCTTGAGCACCAATATTAATAAATCTATCCTCGTATTCCAACTTCAAAGAATTAGCCTTAAGAGTATTAGGATCAATTTGTTGGCTAGTATATTTTTTACTTAGGAATCCATTCCCAGTATCGAAGAATTCTTGAACAAAAATTTCTATGATTATTCCGTGGATTTTTCTATAAACCATATTTATACAATTATTTTTGACACGATATTTATCACCCTCACTTTTACCGGAAACTATCATTTCAATTCCACTTTCTGAATCTTTAATTAAATTAAAATTATTTTTTGAGTGAATTTCTTCAAATTCTCTTTTTACCCTATGGATAGACACTTCGAATAATTGTGAGGATATACTTTTAACTATTTTCTGATCATCAATATTTTGGATTTCCGGTTTAAAATCTTTCCCTAAAACGAAATCACCTTTATAACTATCATTATTTACTGAAAAAATACATTTACCTTGATAACCATTAAATTCAGTACTCCATGTATACCTTTTTTCATAAGCTTTTTTAAAAAGTTCTTTGCAATTTATTTCCGTTAAAGTCATTATTTAAAAAGTTAGGTTTAATAATAATTTTACAAAAAAAATTCCCCTCTACCTAAATAGAGAGGAATTTTTCTAAATTAATTAAACTAATTTTGTGTAATTTTTGTATTTTCCATATTGTCAAATGCCTGCCCAATTTTCTTAAAATCGAATCCCATAGCTCTTAAAGCATGCCATAAATGACCTTGTAAGAAAAAGAATCCTAAATAGAAGTGAGTATTGGCAAGCCATGCTCTTGAACTATATGCTCCAGAACCTAAATCAACCGTGTCAGTGAAATAAGGAGCAAATTCAAAAGAAAGCTTTAATGGTTCCCCATAAAGATCAACTGGATAAATAGTAGTATTTGAAGCACACCAGAATGCTGCTACAAAAGCCATATAAGAAACTCCAACTACTGAGTATGAAAGAATCGCCTCAGCACCAAGTAATCCTTTGCCCTTAAATTCTGTATATTCTCCAAATTGTTTTGTACAAATATGGAAAACACCTCCAATAATTTCTAAGAAGGCTAAGAAAGCATGACCACCCATAATATCTTCTAAACTATCAATCTTAAGGAAATCGAACTGATGATTCCAAATAGCAGCGATATCTAAATTGTAAATAACTTGTCTTGTTGAGCCTATAGCAGGGTCGTAAATACCATGAATACGAGCCCATTCAACGAACATTATTGCTCCAAGACCTAAGAAAATGAGATGATGCCCAAGTATAAAAGTCAACTTATCTGGATCGTCCCACTCAAAGTCAAATTTTTGAGGCTTACTATTTTCTGGATAATCTCCAAGATCACCGGCAAATTTATTGGAATGTAATAGTCCACCAGCTCCTAGTACTGCCGAGAAAATTAGATGCAATGTACAAATTACAACAATTCCATAGGGTTCTGTAATGACTCCATTTTCAATCCCTCCAATTCCAATACCTGCTAGGTGAGGTAATACAATTGCTTTCTGAGCACCCATTGGAATACTGGAATCATAACGAGCTAATTCAAATAATCCAAAAGCCCCTGCCCAGAACATCATTAATCCTGCATGAGCAGCATGAGCAGCTATGAATTTACCTGAACGGCCAACAACACCAGAATTTCCTGCATACCAGTCATAGGTAACATCAGATTTCCCGTAGTTTTGTAACACTTGATTTAAATTAAAGACCAAGTTGACCTTATTGCTAATTCAACTAATTTTTATGAGTTCTTTACAGGCTTTAATTATTTATGTAAAAAAAACATGTTAGAGGAGAACAAATGTTACAAATGGGAACGAAATATCTTTAAAGCTTTATCCCAAGGAAGGAATTTCACCTTTTAATTGAGAAGCCCATGTTTCTAAACGAGAGTCTGTCAGATCAGATTCGCTATCCTCATCAAGTGGTAACCCACAAAAACTTTCATCTATTACACTTTTTGACTCATCAAATGTATATGAAGATTTATCAACATAGCCAACCATATCGGCACCAGCTTTTTTGAAATAACTATGTAATTCTTCCATTGCATCGCAATAATTTTCAGTGTAGGTAGATGAATCTCCTAAACCAAAAATGGCTACCTTTTTTCCTGACAAACTTAGTTCGCCAATATCTTCTAATATTGAGTCCCATGCAGTTCCAGATCTTTCTTCATCGGCTCCGGTATTCCATGTAGGTATACCACAAATAATGCCATCAAGACCTTCAAATTCTGAAAGGTCATCAACATCAGAAACATCCTTTGGTGATTCTGCTGAAGAAATAAAGTTGTGAAGGCGATCAGCTACGTCTTCAGTTTTTCCAGTTGTAGTTGCGTAATAAATTCCTACGGTCATAACTTCAAATTGTTTACATTAAAATAATAAAATTAAAATACGATAAATTAATTTTTATAAAAACTTTTTCATGTATTGTTTTATACAAATTTACGTAAGAAATAACTTTCTCTAGCAAGTTAACTTTATACAAATCTAATTATGCTTAGTACTAAACAAAAAAATAACCTGGTTAAACTCATTAAAGATTTTAATTTTTCGGGTTCAAAAAAACATAAATTAATTGTTTTATTAGGACTTTTGGGAGATTTTGATAGTTTTGAATACGCAATAAATTTGAAAAATTTTATAAAAAATAATCCAAATAATGATATAGATATTTTTGCAATAGCAATTGGCAATAAAATTGGTAAAGACAAGTTTTGCCAATTTACAGGATTTCCGAGTATGAATTTAGAAGTTGTTCACGATAATAAAATTCACCAAGGCCTTATGGTTTCAAAAGGGGTTGACTTAGGTTTAGGAGGTTGGATCAATATGTTGATAATGTTATCTGGCATAAACTCATTAAAAACAATTAGAGAGGTTATTAGGGGCTATACAGGTGATAGGAATTCAAAACAAATTTTTTCTGACGATGATCAAATAAACCTCCTTAATTTAATCAAGTTTTCTGGAGTTTTTTTCAAATACACATCTGGAGAAGGCTATTTAAGACCTTTTGAATTAGCTACTTACAGATTAAATAACATGTTAGAAATTCTTCAAAATTGGGATGACTATATCCTGCATAATAAATATCTGCCTCAAAGAGGTGCTTCCTTTCTTTTAGACGATAAAGACAAAATTATTTATAAGTATTTTTCCAATGATGTACTCTGTTATTCACCAAATATGGAAGATCCATTAAAATTTTTAACTGAGAAATTTAGATAATGACTTCTGTAAATATTGAGTTTTTCGGATATTTTGCAGCAATTTTAACTACAGCTGCTTTTCTACCTCAGTTAATCAAAACTTTAAAGACGAAAAAAGCCGAGGATGTCTCTTTAATAACCTTAATAATGTTTATTTTCGGAGTATGCTCTTGGATTATCTATGGATATAAAATTTCTTCATCACCAATTCTGATAGCAAATATAATTACTTTTATACTGAATTTATTTATTTTGATTTCAAAAATATATTATTCTAAAAATATTAGATAGTGATAATTAGTTAATCTAAAAGTATTAACTTACCCTAAAAACGTTTAAATAAAGCCTAATATAAATCAAATATTAAATTATGTCTTGAAATCTTCTAAATGCTGGGTTTGGTTTAAAGGAAGCCTCGATGAAGGGGGATATTGGAAAGAGGGTTTTAGTTGCACCTTTGATGAAAAGCCTGGAATATTAATAGAAAGCCCATCATATGTAACATGTAGAGTCCCAAATTGGCGTGTCCTTACAAATGAACCTGAAGATTTAAAAAAGACACCCTTGATTCCAGAAAATGCAATTTGGAAAATAATTTAAATTAAATAAAAAATATATATTCATCACATAACTCCTAAAAAGGTAGGATTATTTTATTAAAAATAAATTAATACTATTTACGATCTTTTTATAAATATTATTCCTTTCTTGATTTTGGGTTTTTTTATTGGAAAAAGAAAACCTAAACTATCAGAACTTATCGCTTTACCCCTAATTAAGTATGGTATTCCGTTGAGTGTCATGGGCCTCTTATTAAAAGAAGGAATTGATCTAGATTTAATTAAAACTGCTTTAATTGCTTTTCTATCAATTGGATTTTTAATAGTTCTAATTAATTACTTATCAATATTTAAAACAAGACTACCTAATTACTCTTTACAATTAGCTGGTTTAATAGGTAACACTTCATTCCTAGGTATCCCAATTGCATTAGCCCTCCTTCCTACAAGTACTATTAATTTTACGATAGGCTTCGATTTAGGAACAACTCTATTTGCTTGGATATTTGGGCCTTTCTTTCTAAAAAAGAAGATAAACACTAATACAAATCTTAATTTCAATGAACTTTTAAAAGCAATACTAAATAGCCCTGCCTCAAGAGGAATAGTAGGTGTTCTGATTGCATATCTTTTAGGGTTGGAAAAAGTTTTAGGAGATTATTTGTGGATCCCAGCAAGAATAGTAATAGTTCTAGCGATAGTTGTTGTTGGAACAAGACTAGGAATAATCACAAATAGCAAAACTAAATTTTTTAATTTGAATAAAGGGATTAAATATTCAATAATTTTAAAATTATTAATTTTCCCTCTATTTATATTTGTTTTTAGCAAGATCTTAGGCTTTAACTTAAACGAGACTTCAGCGGTGGTTCTTCAGGCAGGAACACCATCAGCTGTATCAACAATCTTGATGGCTGAGGCTTATAAAACAAATCAAAAAATTGCAGCTACAATTCTTTTTACAACAACATTAATTTCAATTATTACGATTCCTATTCTGGCATATATGATAAATTTTTCTCAATAAACTCAGAAATAACCACTTTAAATAAGTAGATATAGTTAAATAAGCATCATATTTACTGATTATTGTAAATAATATATCCGGATATTTACATAATGTCTTAAGATTTAGAGTATGAAGTCAGTAAATCCTAAAAATGAATATATCCCTCTAGATCTTAAAATCTCTGTAAGAAGAGATACTTTACGGCTAATTTCAGAAATGGCTCGTGATATGGGGATTAGTATCAATGAGGTTTTCAGCTTTTTGGCGGAGGATTCTGTCATAGATTTAGAATTATTAGATAATTTAAATAATGTCGAAATTCCAAATAAATGTAGTTTGGATGACCTAAAGAATGAAATGCTTAAAAAAAAGCTTTGTTAAAATTTTTCCACTTTTTTATTTCTCCAGTTTGCTTTAAAACCATTACTCAGTAAATTAGTTGCTTGAGCATTTAAATCACTTTTTTTGATCCTCCATAGATTATAAATTCCATAAACACCTAGTTTTTGATGACTAATATTTGACCAATGTTCTTCAATAGATGAATATTTATCTATAACAACCAAAAAGGTTTCATTATCGTAGTTAGGTTTATCTTGAAAATTAACCCTTCTATCAAAAGTCAATCTATCGGATAAATTAATTACCCCTTCTGCATTTCTAGATTCATAAAAAACTATCTGTTTTGAGTAGAAATGTAATGATGGTTTTCTTATTCCAATCATTGCGAGAGTTTCACCACCCTGTCGAGAATTTAAAATTTGCTTAGAGATATTACGTAAAGGTAATTGTCTAGATGTATCTCCTAATTTCCTGATTGGAGGCATTAAAACAGTTTGTCCCAGCAATAGTAATAATTGAAGATAAAGGAAATTATTTTGGGATCTAAAAACAAATAAAACAATTCCAACTAAAGCAAAAGCAAAGAAAAACAATCTTGCTTTAAGAATTATTCCGGTACTCAATAAGTTTGACGCAAGATTTGGCATTTCAGGATCATTTATTGTGTTTAACCAAATATTTGATAAAAAGAACGCTATTGATAACCCAAGCAGGATAAAAAGATTAATAATCCACACAGAGGAAAAGGCTCTTTTTTGATTTTGAAGTTTCGTATAACTATTACTTATCAGAATTGCTGCAGCTGGAATTGCAGGAAGCCAGTAGCTCGGAAGTTTTGTTGCAGAAATACTAAAAAAAATAAACACGGAACCCAGCCAACATAAACAATAAATAAATAAACTTTCTGAAGGGATGCAACCTTTTTTAAAACTAGTTTTTAAGTCTTTAAAAGCCTCAAATATTCCATGAAATAAAAAAGGAGTAAATGGTAATGATCCTATAACCATTACGTACAAAAAAAACCAAATAGGTTCTGCATGATTATTAACTACCGATGTATATCTCTGAAAATTATGATACCCAAAAAAACTATCCCAAAAAGGTTTTCCTTCTTTGATTAGCTCTAAAAAATACCAAGGAAAGCTTAATAAAACTGTTATTAATAAACCTCTTTTAGGTTTTATTTTGTCGAGCAAATCCTTCCAATCCTTTTGAATGAATAAAAAAGATGAAATAGTCAAAGCTGCAAGAACAAAAGCTACTGGTCCTTTGGTTAAAATTGCAAGCCCCAGAAATACCCATGGAGAGATACATTTTTCTTTTTTATTACTAGCCATTCTTCTCCAAAACAAAAGAAGGCTTATCCCTAAATTTCCGCATAATAGAGCATCACTTACCGCAGTTCTGCTCCAAACAAGTATGAATGGAGACAAGGCAAAGCCCAAAGATGCCACTATAGGAGAAGCTAATTTACCCGCCCCTTTTTGAGGCCAACAATATATTGTATCTCCAATCATTACCATCAATAATAATGAAGCCAAAGCAGAAGGAAGTCTTGCTGAAATAGTTCCTAAGCTATCCCAAACTTCGTTTTTCGGTAAGGAATAAAACACGCCCATTAGCCAATATATAAGAGGTGGCTTATCAAAACGGAAAATGCCATTTACTTTTGGGGTTAACCAATCGCCAGATTCACTCATTGCTCTCCCCGCAGCTGCAAAAAGAGGAGGAGTTTCATCTACTAATCCTGTAGAGCCTAAACCTAAAAGAAAAATTATTATTCCAAAGATCAAAACTACTAAAAAAGTTATTAGCCTTTTTTGTGATTTAATAATTATCATTTAGGATAATTTTGAGATTGATATTCTTTAATAACTGTATTAAGCCAACTCACAACTTTACCAGCAAATATATCTGAAGAAGCATTACTATCTACCCATTTTCTACAATTTTTTCGGTCAATCTTATTAATGATCTTCAAGTAATTAAGAAGGCTTTCCTTATCATCAGGTTTTACTAGGTATCCTGTTTTGCCATGCTTGATTATTTCACTTGGCCCTCCCCTTTTATAAGCCACCACAGGTACTCCACAAGCTAATGCTTCAACCACTACATTTCCATAAGCTTCGTTCCATTTGGGAGTATTAAGTAAAGCTCTACAAGTTCCAAGTTCACTCTGTAACTTACTTGTTTCTAAAAAGCCCTTCCATTCTAGAATCCCTGGTGAGAATAATTTTTCTATTTTTAATGCATATGATTCATCTTGAACAATTCCCCAAACATTAAGTTTTTCTCCAAGAGCATTAGCAACATATGCTGCATCCTCTAAACCTTTTTCAGGTGCTACTCTTCCTACCCAACCTAAGGGGCCATTTTTACAATCTTGAAATGTATAATTTGCTAAATTAAATCCATTTCCAATAACAATTGGTTTTTCAATAAAAGGATAATCGGAAGCTTGTATTCTTGAATGAAAAGCAAAATTATTAGGAAAAGTGGAATAAACTTTTGAAATTAAATTACTTATAACAAAGCTTTCGGAGCCCATACTTATTATATGAGCAATTGGAATGTTAATATTTAGAGTCATCCAAATCGGAAGCCAATCGTAAGAAAAATTCAAAATAACATCTGCTTTCTTTCCAATATCTATTCCCTTTTCAATCATTCCTGATAAAAGTGAATTATCAGGAATAATTACCGACGAATAATAATCTTGATGTTGCCAACTTTTTTGCTCTTCTCCTTCTATAAAATGTAGTTTTGCTTTTTTACTGACTTCAAACAATTTAGAATTTTTTGGAGCCACTACTTCTACTGTGTGACCTTTTGCAATCAAGCCAGTCACTAAAGAATTCAGAGTAAGTTCTACTCCACCACCTTTACCACTTCCTAAGAAACCAATAGGAGTACTAATTAAAACTATATGCATTCTTAAAAACTATTTTTCTATGAACTTACTAAATATTAGTCTTAGTATTTGAAAGTTCCCACAAAGACTTTCTCTGGCTAACAAAGAAAACTGAAATCAGGACAAAAACCACTCCAATCCATTGAATGATTGATAACCTTTCATTTAGGTAAACACCACCACTAAGGAGTGCAAATATCGGAGTTAAAAATGCAAGAGTACTAAATCCTGTTATATCTTTATTATTTGCAAAATAGAAAAATAATCCATATGCTAAAGCCCCTCCAAAGATACTGGCAAATGTCATCAGTCCCCAATCAAATATTGACCAATTTGGTATCAATTGAAAATTTGTTTGCAAGCAATGTTTAAGAATAAGAGGGGCACTTCCTAAAACCATATGCCATCCAGTTACTGCAACTGGATCACTTTTAGTACATGTAAATCTAATCAAAATTGTTCCTAGCGCCATTGCTAGAGATGCTCCAAGCATCCATAATTCACCTATATTAAATGCGATATCACTAATACTCTTATCAGACATTAACCACCAACTCTCCAAAAGTTCTTTTGGTACCCCTAAAAAAATTATTCCACCCAAGCCAAAAAGTAAACCTAGCCATCCAATTGGATTAATTAAATTACCAAATATTGCTCTTGCCAAGAGTGCTACCAGTAAGGGTTGCGAATCAATCAAAACAGAACCCAAACCAGCACCTGTCTTTGAAATCCCATATGTTAAAAATAATTGAAAAAAAGTTGCGTCTACGATTGTAAAAACCAAGAACCATTTCAAATCGCACTTGTAAATTTTTAAATCTCTTTTTAATAAATATGTTGTAATAAGAACAAGAATCCCGGCTGGTAGAAGTCTTAATGAGGCTACAAACTCAGGTCCAGCACTAGATACTAGAGGAGTCATAGCTGCCATTGATGTACCCCAGAGAGCAAAAGGGAGTATCATTAAAAACCAATTTAGGATTGAATTCATTAGGTCTGCTGATAGTCTTTTTAAAGTAGTTTTATGATTTGTACCTTAAAAGAATGATTTGGCCTTTTAGACGTAAGTCAAAAAAAAGAATGGCTCGCATAGTAATTGATGAGCCAATCACAAGTTCAACAAGAGTTTCTGTCCTAAAAGCTCTAAAACAAATTGAGGATAGAGAATTCCCTGCACTAATACTGAGAATTGATTCGCCAGGAGGTACTGTTGGTGATAGCCAAGAAATATACTCTGCCATTAAACGATTAAAAGATAAAGGCTGTAAAGTAATCTCTAGTTTTGGAAACATCTCAGCTTCTGGTGGAGTTTACATTGGCGTAGCTTCAGATAAAATTGTAGCTAACCCTGGAACGATAACGGGTTCAATTGGCGTAATAATTAGAGGGAATAATTTGTCTGAACTTTTGAATAAAATAGGTATTAAGTTTGAGACAGTAAAAAGTGGGATTTATAAAGATATTCTTTCACCAGATAAACCTTTAAGTGATGAAGGAAGAGATCTCTTACAAGGATTAATCGATGAAAGTTACAAACAATTTACTGAGGCTGTTGCAGAGGGAAGAAATTTACTCGTTGAAGATGTAAAGAAGTTTGCAGATGGAAGAATATTTACTGGAACACAAGCTAAAGATCTGGGATTAGTTGACAAAATTGGAGATGAGTTTGTTGCAAGAGAGCTTGCAGCGGAAATGGTGGAAATTGATCCAAAAATACAACCTGTAACTTTTGGTAAGAAGAAAAAGAAAATATTAGGGCTGTTACCAGGAAGTAAAATTATCGAGAAAATAATTCAAAGTATATTTTTTGAAGTGAATTCATCAAATAAAATTCTTTGGTTATACAAACCTTAAATGCAAGAATGTCTAAGGATCAACTCGATAGTGAATATATCACTGCTATTAGAGGAGCGACAACCTCTAATGGAAATACTTTCAAAGACATTGAGAACTCAGTAGTAGAACTAATTGATGAATTAATATTGCGAAATAGTTTGGATACAAAAAAGATTTTATCAATAACTTTTACTGTCACTAAAGACTTAGACGCATGTTTTCCAGCTTCAATTGCAAGAAAACATTTTGGACTTAACTCAGTTGCATTTTTAGATTGCCAACAAATGTATGTCCCTAATGATGTTGATTTCTGTATAAGATTAATGGCTTTAGTCATTTTCCCAAGTAATTCCTCAATTAATCATCCTTACCTCCGTGGAGCCTCTAATTTAAGGACCGATAGATGTTAATCTTGTAAAAAGTTTTTAGGCACTCTAAAAATTGAAAAAACCTGAAATCATTTATCCTAAAAGACAATGAAGCATGAAGACAAAAAATTTTTTAATAAATCCAAAATTTTTAAATTCTTATTAATTTCACCATTTTTTATTTCAATTCCATTTTTTAGTAATAATGAAGTTAATGCAGGAATTGAGTTCCAATGGGATCAAGATTCAGGGTATAGAAGATTAAAATGGTTCCAAAAAGAAGATAAAAGAAGAGCCAGAAATACAATATTTTTCTTTTTAAGACCCTCTGATAGAAAAGCAGGTCTTCTGAAAATAACTATGAATATACCTAAAACTTTCAAATCAACTCTTAAAGAAGAAAAAATAAGCCTTTGCAAAGTAAGAATTGGTGGCTTTGATACAAGGACAAAATGTATTGAAGATATACCTGCCGATATTGTAATCGATGAAGATAATACCTCATTAGATATTTTTCCTTATAGCCCAATCCCTGCTAATAAAAAAAGCTATGCAGTCGTTTTCAAAGTATTTAATCCAAGAAGGTCAGGTTTATATCAATTCCATTCATTTGGTCAGTATATTGGGGATAATCCCGTTTCAAGTTATTTAGGAAGCTCTACTATAGTGATCGATTAAATGATAAATTGTTAAAGAGAATAAAAACACATGACTAAAAGAACATTCGGCGGAACATCAAGAAAGAGAAAACGTGTATCGGGTTTTAGAGTAAGAATGCGTTCTCACACAGGAAGAAGAGTTATTAAAAGTAGAAGAAAAAGAGGTAGAGAAAGAATAGCTGTTTAGTATCAATTACATATCATGGCATTGCCCAAAGCTATGCGTTTAAAAGGTCACAGACCTTTTGATTATATTCATAAAAATTCTGTGAAATATTATGGGAAATTAATGACTTTTAAAATAGCAAGATCAAATCCAAAAATTCTCCTCTCCCATAAAAATATTCATAGTTTAAATAACTTTAAAATTGCTATTTCTATAAGTAAGAAAGTATCAAAAAAAGCAGTGGTACGAAATAAAATTAGGAGAATATTACAGGATTATTTATTAAAGAATTTCAGACAAGAAAATAACCACAAACCTTATTGGTTACTTGTTAACCTTAAAACTAGTAATTCCCACAATAATAAAATTGAACTATTAAAGGAATTTCAACATCTAATTTTTAAGTCAGGTTTATTTAAATGATTAACATTAATGAAGAATCCTTTTATGAGGGTGGTCCAGCAAAAAGTGACTTAATAATCAATTTATTTGCCGGTTTAACTCTTCTTGGTCTTCCGTTTACTTTTGCAGCGATAGTAAGGGCCTTATGGTTAAGATACAAAATTACCAACAAAAGAATAACTATTGATGGAGGCTGGTTTGGCAAAAATAAAACTCAAGTTTCTTTAAGTAATATTGAGGAGATAAGATCTATCCCTAGAGGTCTCGGATCTTATGGAGATATGGTATTAATACTTAACGATGGGTCCAAGGTTGAGATGAAATCTTTACCTTTATTCAGAGAAAAACAAAATTTTATTGAGGAAAATATGGTTAAAAGATCACAAACATTAAATTTCAATGATGTTGAGGGTTTTGCTACTAAATCTTGATGAAATTAATTACAAATGTGTTTTTATCCTGTAAAATAAAGTGTCAAATAAAATAAAACTTCTTTTAATATCGTGATCGGGTTCATTTCAGAAAAATTATTAATCCCGATTCTAGATTTTTTCTACGGTTTAGTCCCTAGTTACGGCTTAGCAATAGTTGCACTTACAGTCGTAATTAGAATCGCACTCTTCCCCCTAAGCGCGGGATCTATTAGAAGTGCTAGAAGGATGAAGATAGCTCAACCTGTGATGCAAAAAAGGCAAGCAGAAATAAAATCTAAATTTTCAAGTGATCCAAAGAAACAGCAAGAAGAATTAGGAAAGTTAATGAATGAATTTGGTAGCCCACTAGCAGGATGTCTACCTTTAATAGTTCAGATGCCTGTTTTATTTGCATTATTTGCGACTTTAAGAGGTTCACCCTTTGCAGATGTCCCTTACAATATTAATTTAAAAGTTCTTCCCCAAGATCAAATTGCCGCTATTGATCCAAAGCCCTATAAGTCTCCAAGACATTCAATCTTTGTAACAGAAAAATCCCACTTCCCTGTTATAGCTACGTTACCTAATGGTACAAAATTAGGATCTGAAGAATCAGTAAAGATAAACTTGCAGACAACTAATGGCAATAATTATTCGGAAGTACTTTCAAAATATGATAACGGTTCAAAATTTCTTCCAACTTGGACAGTTTCAAAAGGTTCAGAAAATATTAAAGTTTCACAAGATGGTTTAGTTACAGCAATCAAACCAGGAGACGCAACAATTGAAGCTAAAATACCTGGACTAGCTGCAAAAAGTGGCTTTTTGTTTATTAAAGCACTTGGACAGGTTGGATTTTATGTAGATGGTTCAATCAACTGGGATATCGCTACATTAGTTGGAGCTTTCGGTTTAACCTTAATTCTCTCTCAGGTTTTATCTAGTCAAGGGATGCCTTCAAACGCACAACAATCTACTGCTAATAAAATTACTCCAGTAATGATTACAGGTATGTTTTTGTTTTTTCCTTTACCTGCTGGAGTATTACTTTATATGGTTGTAGCGAATATTTTCCAAGCGTTTCAGACTTTTCTTCTAAATAAAGAAGCTCTTCCAGCAAACTTACAAAAAATTCTTGATGAGCAATTAACAGGTAAAAATAAAGTAATGACTTCTACTGTCAACGTTTCAGATAAAAGATTACCATTCGAACCTAATAACAAAAAATAGATATTTTAGTTATAAATAATGGATTCTTGGAGGAGAAATTTCGAATTACTTATAAAATCCAGAACACCTTTAATTTGGATAAGAACCAAAGAAGAAGAAAGATTATATAAAGTTGTAGATCAATCATGTAAAAAATTAAATGTCAAGAGATTCGTATCCTGGGATTGTGTTAATGGAATCAAAGGATTACTCAGTGAAAATGGCAAATTCCCAAACAATCCGCTAGGAGTTCTTAATTGGATAAAGGGACAAACATCTGAATTACCAACGATTTTATTGGTAAGAGACTTTCATAAGTTTTATGATGACCCCTCTATCAGTAGAACAATCAAAGAATTATCATCTTCACTTAGAGAAACAAACAATAACCTAATACTTAGTTCTCATATATTGCCATCATCTGAAGAACTTGATGATTTAATTACAATAATCAACTTACCTTTACCTGATGTAAGTGAATTGACAGCTCTTATAAAAAAAATTGCTGTTAATTCTGATTCTGATTTAAGTGACCAAGATTTAAACGAACTTGCAATAGCTTCAAGTGGATTAAGCGAAACAAAAGTTAAGCAAGTAACAGCAAAAGCTTTAACTCAAAGAGGGAAAATAAGTAAATATGACCTTAAAGATATTCTTGAAGAGAAAAAACAAGTTATTGCTAGAAGTGAAATATTAGAATTTTGTGAAAGCAAATCAAGTCAAAATGATATTGGAGGATTGAAATTATTAAAAACTTGGCTTAAGCAAAGATATAGAGCTTTTTCAAATGAAGCCAAAGAATACGGATTGCCAATTCCTAAAGGAGTCTTACTAGTTGGCCCTCAAGGGACCGGGAAATCATTAACTGCTAAATCTATTTCTCAAAGTTGGTCAATGCCTCTTCTCAGGTTAGATGTTGGAAGATTATTTTCAAGTCTAGTAGGATCAAGCGAAGCAAGAACAAGAGAGACCATTTCTAGAGCAGAAGCCATGTCACCATGTATCCTATGGATTGATGAAATTGATAAGGGATTTGGTGGTGATGCAAGAAGTGATGGAGGAACAAGTCAAAGGGTTTTAGCAAGTTTACTGACCTGGATGGCTGAAAAAGAAACGGCTGTATTTGTAATTGCCACAGCTAATGCTATAGATAAGCTCCCAGCGGAATTATTAAGAAAAGGAAGATTTGATGAAATATTTTTTCTTGATTTACCTAATTCTGATGAAAGATTAAGCATCCTCGATTTACATCTAAAAAAGAGGAGACCTAGTTATAAGTTTCCACTTTCAACAATAATTGATCGTACAGATGGATATTCTGGAGCAGAACTTGAACAAGCAGTAATTGAAGGTATGCACTTTTCATTCGCTGAAAAAAGAGAATTAATGGAAAAAGATTTAATCAAAGCCGTATCTGAATTAGTTCCATTATCTCGTACAGCTAAAGAACAAATTGATTTCTTAAAAGAATGGTCTTCCACAGGCCGAGCTCGTTCTGCCTCTTAGTTTATTTTTGATTAAAAAAATATAAATCAAGCTAGTAATCCCTATATTTAATTAAATTTTCATCAAAAAGCTCTGATAATGATTTGAGATAAACTATCTTAATAAAATATAAAAAATTAAAAAGAGTGTTAGATCAAAAATTAATAAGAGAAAATCCAACATTTGTGGAAGATAATCTATCCTCAAGAGGAAAAATTTATAATATACCTTTCATACATAAACTTAGTGTAGAGAGAAAAGAGATTGACATCGAGATATCAAGTCTGCAATCAGAAAGTAAAAAATTAAGCAAAATAATTGGCCAAGAAATAAGAAATTCTAATAATAGCAATTCTCAAGAACTTAATGCATTAAAAGATAAGGGCAATAAATACAGAATGAAAGTTTCAGAATTTGAAGAAAAAAAAAGAATACTAGACAAAAAACTTCAAGATGAAATATCAAAATTACCCAATTTCCCAAGTAAAGATACACCTCTTGGAGAAAATGAAAATAACAATATTCAAATTAAAGATTGGGGAGATCCTCTAAAAAAAGATAATCTCAAAGCTCACTGGGAGATAGGTGAAAATTTAAATCTATTTGATTTCGTAAAATCAACCAAAATCTCAAAAAGTCGTTTTATTACTCTTAAAGGCAATGGAGCGAGGTTGGAGAGGGCTCTAATTAATTTCATGCTAGATGTACATTCAAATAACGGGTACTTAGAATTAATGCCTCCAGCATTAGTTAATTCCGAAAGTCTTCAAGGATCTGGCCAGCTTCCAAAATTTTCCAATGAAAGTTTCAAGTGCGCTAATGATGATTTATGGCTATCTCCAACAGCAGAAGTTCCTCTGACTGCTTTTCATAAAAATGAGATTATCGATCCAAAATTCTTGCCTTTAAAGTATGTTGCATATAGCCCTTGTTTTAGAAGAGAAGCTGGGAGTTATGGAAGGGATACAAAAGGTTTAATAAGACTTCATCAATTTAATAAAGTTGAATTATATTGGTTTTGTGATCCAAATAAATCATTAGAGGCTCATAAAGAGATAACGGCAGATGCAGAAAGTATTTTAAAGAAACTCAATTTACCTTACAGATTAGTAGATATTTGTACTGGAGATTTAGGCTTTTCTTCTAGCAGAACTTTTGATCTTGAGGTTTGGTTACCTAGCAGTAAATGTTACAGAGAAATATCTAGTTGCAGTAATTGTCTAGACTTTCAGGCACGTAGATCATCAATAAGAACAAAAATTGATAAGAAAACTTCATATATCCACACTTTAAATGGAAGTGGTTTAGCTATTGGAAGAACAATGGCAGCAATTCTTGAAAACGGCCAACAATCTGATGGTAGTGTAAAAATTCCGGATGTTTTAGTTCCATACTTTGGATCATCTTTCATCAAAACCGCCTAATATAAAATAATGAATGTTTTAACCTCAATAACTGTCCTAGGATTTCTCATTTTCTTTCATGAAATGGGACATTTTCTTGCGGCAATATTTCAAGGAATATACGTTGATGGTTTTTCAATTGGATTTGGGCCCTCAATAATACAAAAAAAATATAGGGGTATTACTTACTCATTTAGAGCCTTTCCTTTGGGAGGATTTGTTTCCTTCCCTGACGAAGAAATCAATAAAATTGATCCTAAAGATCCAAACCTTCTGAAAAATAGGCCAATATTTCAAAGAGTAATTGTTATATCTGCTGGAGTATTTGCTAACTTAATACTTGCTTATACAATTTTAATACTAAACGTAACTACCGTTGGTATACCCTTTGATCCAGAACCAGGGATTTTAGTTTTAGCAACTCAACCTGAAAAAGCTGCTTTTAAAGCCGGTTTAGAAGCCGGGGATAAAATATTAAAAATAGATGGCAATGTTTTAGGTGTAGGGGATCAAGCAGTATCCTCTCTGGTGAAGAAAATTCAAAGTTCCTCAGAAGAATTAATATCAATTGAAATTGAAAGAGAGAACTCTTATCAAAAATTAAATTTAATTCCTCAAAACATAGATGGGAAAGGAACAATAGGAGCCCAGCTACAACCAAATATTAAAAAAGAAACAAAAAAAACAAAAAATATTAATGAACTTTTTCAATACACAAATAAGGAGTTTTCATCCCTCTTAATAAAAACAATCCAAGGTTATAAAGGACTAATTACAAATTTTTCATCAACAGCTCAACAATTAAGTGGGCCTGTAAAAATTGTTGAAATTGGAGCTCAGTTATCTGAACAAGGTGGTACTGGGATATTATTATTTGCTGCCTTGATCTCTATAAATTTAGCTGTTTTGAATTCTCTTCCTTTACCACTTCTTGATGGAGGTCAGCTTGTTTTTACTCTTATTGAAGGATTAAGAGGTAAGCCCGTTCCAGTTAAAATACAAATAGCTGTAACCCAATCAAGCTTTTTTCTTTTAGTAGGACTAAGCGTTTTATTAATAATTAGGGATACAAGTCAATTATTAATAGTTCAAAGATTGATTAATCAATAATTAATTTTTAAATTTGATAGTTTAACTGTTAAGATGATTAATAACTTGTATAGACATTTTTAATGGCAAAAAAATCAATGATTGCTAGGGAAGTAAAACGTAAGAAACTAGTAAAAAAATATGCCGTCAAGAGAAAATCATTATTAGACGAATTTAATGCGGCTAAAGATCCTATGGAAAGATTAGAAATACATAGAAAGATTCAAGGGCTTCCAAGGAACTCAGCTCCAACAAGAGTTAGAAATAGATGTTGGGCTACCGGTAAACCAAGAGGTGTTTATAGAGATTTTGGATTATGCAGGAATCAATTAAGGTTACGAGCTCATAATGGTGAATTACCCGGAGTAGTAAAATCTAGCTGGTAATTAAATAAATTTCATAGATCTTAAGAAATTTATTAATTCTAATTTTTCAGCGAGAATCTAGTAATTACAAGATCTTAAAGTAATCATCAATACTATTTTAAGATTTAATTTGAAACCTTATTTAAATATTTTTCTCAATATGTACCTATTAGATGTAAGAATAAATTATGTATAGAATTATAATTTAAAAAGTGGAAGGAAAAAATACGTCGATCACGTTTGACGGACGAGAGATACGACTAACTACCGGACTATATGCTCCTCAAGCTGGAGGAGCTGTAATGATCGAATGTGGAGACACATCTTTATTAGTTACCGCAACAAAAACAACTAGGAAACAACCAGCAGACTTTCTACCTCTCATATGTGATTATGAGGAAAAATTATATGCTGCCGGAAGAATTCCAGGCGGGTTCATGAGAAGAGAAGGCAGACCTCCTGAGAGAGCAACACTAATTGCAAGGTTAATAGATAGGCCAATGAGGCCCCTTTTTCCTTCATGGATAAGTGATGAGATACAAATAGTTGCTTCTTGCCTTTCTTTAGACGAGAGAGTACCTGCAGATGTGCTAGGCATCACAGGAGCTTCGATTGCAACTTTATTAGCAGAAATTCCATTTTACGGACCAATGGCTGCTGTGAGAGTTGGGCTAATAGGAGATGATTTTATTTTAAATCCAAGTTACAGAGAAATAGAAAAAGGTGATCTTGATATTGTTGTAGCAGGAACTCCAGAAGGAATTGTAATGATTGAAGCAGGTGCTAATCAACTTTCTGAACAAGATACTATTGAAGCTATAGATTTTGGATATGAGGCTGTAACCGAACTAATTAAAGCTCAAGAAAATCTTCTTAAAGATTTAGGAATAAAACAGGTCAAGCCTTCAGAACCAGAAGAAGATAAATCATTAGCGACATATTTAGAAAAAAACTGCACGAAACCAATAGATCAAGTTTTAAAGAAATTTGATCAATCTAAAGAGGATAGAGATCTCGAATTAGATAAAATAGAACTTGAAGTAGAAACCAAAATTGATTCACTTAAAGATGATAATCCATTAAAAGTTCTTACTACAGAGAATGAAAAACTAATACATTCTGATTTTAAAAAGTTAACAAAAAAATTAATGAGAGCACAAATCATTAATGATGGGAAAAGAGTTGATGGAAGAGATCTTGATGAAGTCAGAAAGATATCTGCTTCTGCTGGAATACTTCCGAAAAGAGTTCATGGCTCAGCATTATTTCAAAGGGGCTTAACTCAAGTTTTATCTACCACAACACTTGGAACCCCTAGTGATGCGCAGGAGATGGATGATCTAAATCCAAGTACTGAGAAAACTTACTTACATCACTATAATTTTCCACCTTATTCAGTTGGAGAAACTAGACCTATGAGAACTCCAGGGAGAAGAGAAATAGGTCATGGAGCATTAGCAGAAAGAGCAATAATTCCTGTACTTCCTGGAAAAGAAACATTTCCATATGTACTTAGAGTAGTTAGTGAAGTCTTAAGTTCGAATGGATCCACTTCTATGGGATCAGTATGTGGAAGTACACTCTCATTACTTGATGCTGGAGTACCGCTAAAAGCTCCTGTTAGTGGTACTGCAATGGGTTTAATTAAAGAAGGCAAAGAAGTTAGAATTCTTACGGATATTCAAGGTATTGAGGATTTCCTAGGAGATATGGATTTCAAAGTTGCAGGTACTGAAAAAGGTATTACTGCATTACAAATGGATATGAAAATTTCAGGATTACCAGTCTCTGTAATTTCTGATGCCATAAAAAAAGCACGCCCAGCAAGATTGCATATCTTAGAAAAAATGCAAGAAGCAATTGATAAACCGCAAGAATCCCTTTCTCCTCATGCACCAAGACTCTTAAGCTTCAGAATTGATCCAGAACTTATAGGTACTGTAATAGGACCTGGCGGAAGAACTATTAAAGGTATTACCGAGAGAACCAATACAAAAATTGATATAGAGGATGGTGGAATTGTCACTATTGCTTCTCATGATGGTGCTGCAGCTGAAGAAGCCCAAAAGATAATAGAGGGTCTCACAAGAAAAGTTCACGAAGGAGAAATTTTCTCTGGAGTAGTTACAAGAATTATCCCAATCGGAGCTTTTGTTGAAATTCTTCCTGGGAAAGAGGGGATGGTTCATATTTCTCAATTATCAGAAGCGAGAGTTGAAAGAGTAGAAGATGTAGTAAGACAAGGTGATGAAGTAACTGTAAGGGTTCGCGAAATCGATAGCAGAGGCCGAATTAATTTAACCTTAAGAGGAGTTGCTCAAAATGGAGGGATGTCTTATCCAGAACCAACTCCAACGCCGGTGGCACCTCTTAGTTAATACTAAAGAGGGTATAAATCATATTCTTTAATTATCTCTTTTATCTCTAAACATATACTCTTATGTGTTCGGAAATTATTTGTAGCTACGATTATTCCACCTTGTTCAAAATTAGATTTCCCATAAGAAAGTTCTTCATTATCTAAATTAGTGATTTCACCTCCAGCGGCTTTCAAAATAGCTTCGGGCGAGGCAAAATCCCAATCTTTAGGTGAGCTTTTCCCAGGGGAGCTTAAACATATATAAATATCACTTTCTCCTCTAACGATAGATGAAATCTTACAGCCTATACTTCCCATGATTAAGACTTTATTAAAGTTAATTTTGTGAATTAATTTTTTTAATGTTTCATTACTATGGTTTTTACTTGTAACTAAAGTCATTTCTTGAAGATATTTATTTTTAGATATCTTTGGTTCTAACTTTGATCCATTTCTTTTCTCACACCAAACCTTTCCCCCACAAGCAATCCATAGTTCATCCTTTTCAGGTATTAAAACAATACCAATGTATGGTTTTTTTTTATAATTCAAGGCTAATTGCATAGCATAATTTCCCGTCCCTTGAATAAAATCCTTTGTCCCATCAAGAGGATCAAAAACCCAAATCCAATCAGCCTTATTATTAAAACCTTCAGAGGATATCTTTACGTTTTCCTCACTTAAGATTTCCCAATCAATATCTTTATATTTTTGATTTATTTTCTGGATAATCAGCTCATTAACTTTTAAATCAGCCAGTGTTACAGGATCGTCAATATTTTCATTTTTTAAAATATTGCTTTTATAGTTCGAATCTTTTAATATTTTGGAATAATAAATAAGTACCTCAGCCGCTTCCCAGCTAAAACCCCTCAAATCATTAATAAGATCATAAATATCTATGCCTGAGGGTAATGCGAACACTAAATGAATATTAAAAACTCATCATCTCATAAAAAAGCGGAACCTGAAAGTAGCGTTTTATATATCGTAGGTACTCCCATTGGTAATTTAAACGACCTTTCCGCGAGGGCCATAAATATTCTTAAGAATGTTTCTTTAATTGCATGCGAAGATACCAGACAAACAAAAAAAATAATGAGTAAATTCAAATTTACAAACAATCTAATAAGCTTCAATAAACATAATTCACTAAATAGAATTCCAAGAATAATTAATGACCTTAACATAGGTAAATCAATAGCACTAGTAAGTGATGCCGGAATGCCAAGCATTTGTGATCCTGGAGAGGATCTTATCAAAGATGCAAGATCTGATGGAATAAATATTATTTGCATACCTGGACCTTGTGCAGCACTTACTGCCTTAGTTGCAAGCGGTCTTCCCTCTTCCAAATTTACTTTTGAAGGTTTTCTTCCAAAAAAGAAAAGCGAAAGAGAAAAAATTCTCTTAGAAATCAATAAAGATGAGAAAACCACCATATTATATGAATCTCCACATCGTCTTAAAAGGTTATTAAATGAATTAAAAGATTTTTTTGGAGGAGCAAGAGAAATTTATGTTTTTCGTGAATTAACAAAGAAATTTGAAGAACATATTGGCGATAATATTGACGACGTTATTAATCACTTTGAGGGGAAAGAAGTCTTAGGCGAAATTACAGTTGTAGTAAAAGGAGTAAATAAAAAAATAACAAATTCTGAATTTGATGAAAATGAATTAAGAAGAGAGCTCCATAATCTAATTAATGCTGGATTAAATTTATCTGAAGCATCTAAATACTTAGCAAAAAAGAATAATATCACAAAGAGATTAATTTATAATATGTATAAAAAACATAAAGAGTTAAATTAAAATCATGCTACTTCTTATAAATAAATTAATTTTTGCATTTACATTTAATATATCTTTGTTTCTGATTTTAATGATTGGAATACAGAATAGTACAAACAAAAAACAAGTTAATCTAATTATTAACGAGACAGTAAATTTGCCCATAAGTTTTATAGTTGGTTTTAGTTTTATAAGTGGTTCAATTGTAGGCAGTCTAATATCATTAAATTTTAAAGAGAAGAAGGACTAACTTTTTAAAGAGCTATTAGTTGATCAGCACTAATTATTCTAGTAATACCTCTAGAGCTCAAGATAGGAGCTACAGTTCTAAACACATCGGTATTTGGTACTTTTATAACTTTTTGTTCCTTTTTACAAAATCTTTTTGCAATTTTCAAATCCAAATAAATTTCTATCGTTTTTCTATTTAATTCATCTTTAGAAAGGAATTGCCAGTTTGGGAAATCTTTTAGATATTTAACCTCTAATTCAATTTTTTTATCAACAATCATATAAACAATATTTGGAAAATTTACATCACCTATAGGAACGGATGATAAATCTTTTTGTTTGGTATTTTCAATATCAAAAGTTAAAGGAAGTATCTCCATAAATGGATTTGCAGGAGCAATTTCCTCTTGCAAATTTTGATTTAATATAATTTCATTAGTCAAAATATCATTTTTGGATTTATTACTTAGATTCCCCTCACAAACAAAAGATTTATTGTTCTCTTTCAAGTCAATAGTCTGACTAGCTAACTTACTTTTTTCAAAAAATTCTTTATATTTTTCTTTACCTAAATTTTTCTTCAAATTATTTACAATTGTTAACTTAGTAAAATTAAATTCTTTAGATAATTGATCAATAGTTTTCCCTTCGGTAAAAAATTTTACTATTTCCTCTTTTTGATTATCAGAAAGCTTTTTAGGCAAAACTAAATTGTAATTATTTATATTGTATTAGATAACCTAAAAAATTTAATTTAATCTAAATTAATTTAGTAATAATATATTGAAAAATAAATTAGTATCATTGTTTGAAGAATAACTGTCAGATATAATGATTAGGTGCTTCCTTAGCTCAGCTGGATAGAGCAACTGCCTTCTAAGCAGTGGGCCGCAGGTTCGAATCCTGCAGGAAGCGTAAAAAAATATTGGACAAAAATTAAAATTTTTTGTTAAATTTATATGTCATTAAGAAAATATAGGCAAATAAATTACTTATATGAGATCAATATTTCCGAAACATATTTTTTTAAAAAATATTAAAGAAAATCTTGATAATAGTTTGTTTCTATTAGGCGTATTTCTTCTAGCCTCAGCCCCTTTCCTTGGGTCTATTATACTTTTGTATCCCCTAGCAAAAGGACTTGTAAAAAAAAGATCTGAGATTTTTAAAGACAAGTACAATATCTCTTTATTTTTTGCCTCGTTGCTTATGATATTAAATTCCATATTAGTATATTTTAATAAACCAAATTATTTAGATTCTTGGGATCCATTACTTAATTGGATTGGATTATTAAATTGGTTACCACTTTTTCTTTGTTTTATTGGATTTCAACCATATCTTGATTCACAAAAAAAAAGACTTATCTTATCAAAGGTCTTCATTGTAAGTTCTATACCAATATTGCTTAGCGGTTTTGCGCAATTTTTCTTTAAAATTACTGGTCCTTATCAGTTAATGAATGGGCTTTTAATTTGGTATCAAAGACCTATAGAGGGGGGAGGTTTAACAAGCGTATTTAATAATCCTAACTATGCTGGTGGATGGCTTACATTAGTTTTTCCTTTATGTTTATCAGTACTATTCATAAACCTCAAAAAAAAATCCAAATTAAAAACGATCTTATGTTTAATTATTTGTATAACTTTTACAACTTGTATAGTTTTAACTAACTCAAGAGGGGCTTGGATTGGTCTTATAGTATCTATTCCAATTGTTATTGGAAGAATTACATTATATTGGCTAACTCCATTAATATTAATTATTTTAACTACTATCTTAATTACTTTTATTCCTAATATTCCCTATCAATTTCAAGATTTTATAAAGAACATTATTCCTGAAAAGGTTTTATCAAAGTTCACTGAGATTTTTTTTAATCTTAAATCTTTTCCAAGATTAGATATCTGGAAAAATTCATTATTTTTTATAGCAAGTCGTCCCTTTTTAGGATGGGGTGCATCAACTTTTTCATTATTATATTTTAGTAAAACTAATCTTTTTAATAATCATGCCCATAATCTATTTTTAGAGTTATCAATAAATTATGGGATTATTGTCTCACTAACAATTTTTTTCACCATTTTTTCAATTTTATTTGCATCTTATAATTTCATATTCAAAAAAGAAAATAATTTAGAAATAATCAATGATAGATCTTGGTGGGCAGCTACTTTTATTTTTCTTTTATCCCATTCATATGATGTTCTATATTATGACTTAAGAATAAGCATTTCAACCTGGATATTTATTGCTGGACTAAGAGCTATAATTAGTGAGAATTACAAGACAATCAAATCTTAATTTCACCTCAAGAAAATTTATTAGTAGTAATAAATAGCTCTATTTTTTATAAAAATATTAATTTTGTATTAAAGAAAGATTTTTATGATCAATTCAGTTAACAAAAGAAAGGGTATTATCCTGGCGGGCGGGGTTGGTTCAAGATTAACCCCCTTGACATTAGCAACCAGTAAACAATTACTACCAATATATGATAAACCAATGATCTATTATCCTCTTACGACACTAATGATGTCAGGGGTAAAAGAAATACTAATAATATGCAGAAAAGATCATCTTGAATCTTTTAAAAAGTTAATTGGAGATGGTAATAATTGGGGTTTATCAATTGAATATGCCTGTCAGAAGAATCCAAGAGGAATAGCAGAAGCCTTCTTAATTGCTGAGGAATTCCTTGGAGATTCACCTTGCGTTTTGATTCTTGGAGATAACTTATTTTATGGTAATAATTTAATTTCTCAACTTCAAAATGCCAATACTAATGAAGGCGCTACCATTTTTGTATATCCTGTCAGCGATCCTTCAAGATATGGAATAGTGAATTTTAATAAAAATAAAAAAGCCATAAATATTGAAGAAAAGCCTAAAAATCCATCGAGTAATTTTGCTGTCACGGGTATTTATTTTTTTGATAATAATGTTATTAATTTTGCGAAAGAATTAAAACCTTCTTCAAGAGGAGAATTAGAAATAACAGATATTAATCAAAAGTATCTCGATAAAGATAATCTAAACATACAATTTCTTGGTAGAGGTATGGCTTGGCTTGATACCGGAACGTTTGATGCACTACAAGAAGCAGGGTCATTTATAAGAACTATAGAAAAGAGACAAGGCCTAAAAGTTGGATGTCCAGAAGAAATCGCTTGGCGATCTGGTTTAATAAACGATATACAACTTAGAAAACTAGCTAAGAAAGAAAAAAATGAGGAATATTCCAAATATTTAAATAATTTATTATTAAATTTTTAAATGAAAATTGAACAAATAATTAGTAATAAAGGTTTTTTATTTTCAGGTCCCTTATTAATTAAACCTAGAGTGAATATTGACGATAGAGGTCTCTTCTTCGAAAGTTGGAATAAGAGATTGTTTGATAATGTGATTAATCAAAAAGTTAATTTTGTTCAAGATAATGAATCTATATCTTTTTTTGGTATTTTACGCGGTTTACATTTTCAAATAAATCCAAATGCACAAGGAAAATTAGTAAGGACAACGTATGGAGAAATATTTGATGTTATTGTTGATTTAAGAAGAAATTCAAATACTTTTTTAGATTGGTATGGTGTAGAACTAAATGAAGAAAATAATTTTCAATTATGGGTTCCTCCTGGATTTGCTCATGGTTTTCTTACTTTAAGTAAGAAAGCAAGAGTAACTTATAAAGTTACTAACTACTGGTCGAAAAAGGATGAGAGGAACTTGCTTTGGAGTGAAAAAGAAATAGGGATTAAATGGCCACTTAAAAAAATAAATGACACTTTACCTAAGTTATCAAAGAAAGATATTAATGCTAAAAGCTTAGATAATTTATTTCAAAAGGGGGAGATTTTTTGATTAAAGTACTTCTTACTGGAGCATCAGGTCAATTGGGTTATAGTCTTATTAAAACAAAACCTGCAAACATAAATTTAATAACCCCAGACAGAGATGAATTAGACTTAAGAAAACCCAAAGATTGTTTTAATAAAATTTTAAATATAAAGCCAGATTGGATTTTAAATTGTGCCGCTTATACATCTGTTGATTTAGCCGAATTAAATCCTGAAATTTGTTTTAAGATAAATAGAGATGCTCCAAAATATTTTGCAAAAGCTTTAAAAATAACTGGAGGAAATTTAATACAAATAAGTACTGATTATGTTTTTAACGGTTCTCAAAATTATCCTTATTTAACTAATCAAATAAAAACTCCTATAAACATTTATGGACAAAGTAAAGCTGAAGGAGAAAATGAAATTCAAAAGGAAATGAATAATTTAAAAAATTATTATATTTTAAGGACCAGTTGGTTAATGGGTGAAAAAGGGAAAAATTTCGCCTCAAATATCATTAATTTACTTTCTAAAAAAGAAAAAATTGAAGTTGTGTCAGACCAATTCGGTTCACCAACGACAACAACATCACTATCAAAAGTAATATGGGAGTTAATATCAAAAGATACAGTTATAAAAAAATATAACCTTAATAAATTCCCTATTTATCACTGGAGTGATCAGGGTAGTAGCTCATGGTATGAATTAGCGCTTGAAATATATTCAATAGGATTAAAAATAGGATTAATAGAAAAAAATAAAATAATTAATCCTATTAAAAGTTCAGAATATAAAACAGATGCGAAAAGACCATTTTTCTCAATTCTTGATTGCAATTCTACCCAAAAATTATTAAATATAGAAAGAGTACCTTGGAAGAAATCATTACACCAAATGCTATTAGAAAAGTTAAAAGAAAAAAACCTTAATAATTAAAAGTTTTATTTATTAAGTTATTTTATAGTTAATATTATGAATAAAAAAATATTAGTTACTGGTGGAGCAGGTTTTATAGCTGGAGCATTAATTAAAAGATTACTTAATGAAGAAAATAATATTATTCATAATATTGATAAAATATCCTATAAAAATGGATTAGATAGAATTCATGAGTTTAATAAAAATCATAGACATATTCACTATGCAATTGATTTGAAAAATAAAGAACTTTTAATAGATTTATTTGAAGAAATTAATCCTGATGCTATTTTTCACCTAGCAGCAGAAAGTCATGTAGATGTTTCACTCTCTAATCCTGAGCAATTCATACAAAGCAATATAGTTGGTACATTCAACTTGCTTGAAGCAACAAGGATATATATGAAAAAACTAACCAGTGTAAAGAGAGAAAGTTTTAAGTTTATTCATATAAGTACCGACGAAGTATTTGGGAGTCTTGGCTCTATTGGAAAATTTAATGAAAATTCTAATTATAATCCCAGAAGCCCTTATTCTGCCTCAAAAGCCGCAAGCGATCATCTTGTTGATGCGTGGTTCCACTCATACTCAATACCAACAATAATTACTAATTGCAGTAACAATTATGGGCCTTATCAATTTATAGACAAACTTATTCCACTTGCTATTACAAATGGAATTAAAAATCTACCAATTCCATTATATGGAAATGGTCTAAATATTAGAGATTGGCTATTTGTTGAAGATCATATTGATGCATTAATTCTTGTTTTTAAAAAAGGGAGGATTGGAGAAAAATATTGTATTGGAGGTTATGGAGAAAGAACAAACAATGCAGTATTAGAAAAAATATGTGAGAATCTTGATATTTTTATTCCTAAAAACTATCCACATAAACAATTAATTAAGAATGTTAAAGACAGAGCAGGACATGATAATCGTTATGCTATAGATTCAGATAAGATTTCAAAAGAGCTGAATTGGCTACCAAAAATCTCATTCGAGAAGGGTATCGAAATAACAGTCAATTGGTATTTAGAAAATAGCTATTGGTGGAATAATCTAAAATAAATGAAATCTAGACAGTACAATCAACTAAAAGAAAATATCACTAATTATTTTGGTTTATCTTTACCGATATGGATGCAAAGTAGAAAAAGTTTATTAATCTATTACTTTTTAGACCTCACAATATTTATATTTTTTTATTTAATCAGTTCAATAAAGATTAATTCATTAGATAATTTAAAATTATTTTTTTTAACATTATTATGGGGATTATTTAGTTATATATTTGGCAGATATAGTAAAGAACGTAAGTATTCTGATGAAATTATTCAAATCTATTACTTATTTATAAAGACAATATTTGTTTTAATACTTGTATATATTATTGATAAAATTATCATAATATTTTTACCATTCTTATTCCCTCTTGGGAGAAATTCATTTTTATTTATTGGTTTATCCAGTACAATTATTCAATCATTAAAATTAATTTTTCTTAATTCATTAAATAAAAAAAACAAATCAATATATATTATTGGTAATGAAGATGATATCAATATATTTAAGAAACACTCAAAGAATTATCTAAATAATAAAAATATAAAGATTATAAAAGTGAGCTCAATTAATGATCTTTTTTATAATAGTGAAAAAGATTTTAAGACTATAGTTTTTGCAACAGAGGAATTTAATTTTGAAAATAGTGAATTACTTGTTAATGAGACTTTTAAAAATAATGTAGAAATTTTAAATAAATCTGATTGGTTTGAAAAATATGTTCATAAGATTCCACCTCAATTCATCTCATTGAATTTTATAAATTACAGTAATAAATACATAAATAGTAATAAAACTCATCTAAGGGTAAAAAGAATGGCTGATGTTTTGCTTAGTCTTCTTTTATTGATTATCACTTTTCCAATAATGTTATTTGTAGTAATTTTTATAAAGTTAGAAGATAATGGACCTATATTTTATAATCAAGTTAGAACAGGATTATTTGAGCAGAAAATAATAATCAAAAAATTAAGGTCAATGAAAATAAATTCTGAAAGTAATGGAGCAGTTTGGGCATATAAAAATGATAAAAGGATTACCAACATAGGACGTATAATAAGAAAGACAAGAATTGATGAACTTCCACAATTATTAAATGTATTAATTGGAGACATGAGTTTAATTGGACCACGGCCAGAAAGACCTCAAATTGAAGATAAGCTAAATGAAAACATCCCTAACTATAAATTCAGACATATTATCAAACCTGGCCTAAGTGGATGGGCTCAAGTAAATTATCCTTATGGATCATCAATTTCTGATTCTTCTGAGAAACTAAGTTATGATCTCTTTTACATCCAAAATAAATCTATTTGGTTAGATTTATTAATATTTATTAAAACTATTAAGTTAATATTCAAGATGAAAGGTTATTAATTTCGAATGATTATTGATAGCTTTTTATTTTTTCAAGAATTAGATTTACTAGAAATTAGATTAAATTATTTATACGAATACATTGATAAATTTGTAATTATTGAGTCTTGTCAAACATTTAACGGTAAAAAAAAGAAATTCAATTTTGAATATCACAAAAATAGGTTTAAAAAATTTTCTAATAAAATTATTTATTATAAAATTAATGATTTTCATAATACTCCTGAAGAACTCTATCAATATCTCTCAAGTCATAAATATTCGAAAAAAAGATTTATTTCTAGATTGATGGAAAGTCATCACCACTACAATAGAAAGCAGTTGTGGTGGGTATTAGATTCATATCACAGAGAATGCATACACTTAGCATTAAGAAAGATTTGCAATGCTAATGATTTAGTTATTTTTTCAGATTTAGATGAAATTCCTTCATTAAAAGTATTTGATTTAATTAAAAAAAATAAAAAATTAGTTTTCCCATTAGTCTGTGAACAATATGAATTTAAATATTATCTAAATAGTCTTCATAATTTAAAGTGGCTAGGTTCAATTATCTCTCCATATTCATACTTAGAAACTAAATCCCTAAATCTTATGAGGAAAGAATCTCATAGATTTAAGAAAATAAATAATGCTGGTTATCATTTTACTTCATTAGGGGGCGAAAAATTATTAAAATCCAAGATTGAAAATTGGGGGCATCAAGAATTTAATATCGATGACATAAAAAGTAATCTTAAACATAATTTATTAACTGGGAGAGATGTTTTTTATAGGTTAGGAATTACAAAAAATAAAATAATTGATATTAAAAAAAATAAAATTTTTGATACTAAAGTTAAGAAAATAATTCTGAATTATAAAGAACTTCAAATCAAAGAAATTATCCAGGAGAATATATTTGATGTGATTATGTATAGATATATTCAACTAAAAATATATATATCATTAATAAAGAAAAATCCTTTAAAAGGATATAGGAAATTAAAGAATATTTTAAATAAAAATTTATCAATAATTTTTAAATATTTTTCAAGGATATTTAAATAAAAAAAATGAGGGATTTAAAATTTAACTACAAGAAATTTAGAGAAATAACGGCAGGTCTTTTATCTAATAAAAGTTTAACTATCAATACAATATCCTTATTTATAATTTATGGATTTAATTTCCTAGTTAGTCTATTAGTCCTTCCTCATCTTATAAAGAGTTATGGCATATCAAAATGGGGAGAAGTTGTTTTTCTTCAATTAATTCTTAATTATTTGATTTGGATAATTGATTGGTCATTTAATCAATATAGCTCCAAATTTGTTTCTATAAATTCTAATAATTTTAAAGAGCTAAAAAATGTTTTTAGAGAAACCTGGACAGCCCAATTTATTCTTACGATTTCAAGTATTACTATATGTTTTTTTCTATTATTATTTTGGGGTAAAGGATCACTTTTCTGGCCTTTTTGTTTAATTCTTATTGGGAACTTACTACAACCATATTGGTTCCTAAATGGTTTAGAAAAAATCTATGAAAGTGCACTGCTTCAATTATTTCATAAAAGTTTTTTCGCATTACTAACAATCTCTTTTATAAATAATTCTTCTCAAGTAAACACATATTTCCTTTTCTATGGATTTAGCTTTTGTATAACTGGGATTTTTTATCAACTTAGACTTTCAAATAAATATAAACAGTTAGTAGGCTTAATAAGCTTTAGGAAAGGTTTGCGTACTATAAAAAAGAGTTCAAGCCTATTTTTATCTTCTATTTTAGGCTCTTTAATAAATTCTTCATTACCACTTTTGATTGGAAGTTTACTTGGGCCTAATAATCTAGGTATATACAATATAGCTGAAAGAATTAAAGGGATTTCCGTTCAATTATCACATCCTCTAAGCCATTCCATTTTTCCAAAAATGACAAAAGAATATTATAAAAGTAAACATAAAGGGAATAAACTTCTTAAATATTTCCTATATCTTTTCCTCTCAATAACTATAGTTAGTTTTATATTTCTGAATGTTTATATTAAAGAGGTTGTCTCTTACTTCACAAATGAAGATATCTTAAAGATAATTAGTATATTAAGAATACTATTATTTTCTTTTGTAATAAATGTAATAGAGGAAATAATGGTAAATCAATATATGATTCCAAATGGAATGTATAAAGAAATAAATAAACTAAGAATATCAATTGTCACGACTATTATTTTAACAGGCTTCCCCTTTATTTACTTTTTTGGAATTGAAGGTGCTGCCTACTCAAATTTAATTTCAGAATCAGTTGGATTAATATATGTGCTAAGCAAATACAATAGAACAAAAAAACAACCTTGCAAACAAGAAATTTTTTAATATGATTTTATTAAAATTCAAAAAAGGTCAAGGTCTTGGTAATCAACTATGGAACTATGTCGTCTTAAGATCTACTGCAGATTTAAATAATTTAAAATTTAAAATTGTTGACTATGAGAACTTTAAAGCAAAAGATTTTTTAGATATTAAAATAACAAATACGAAAGAATATTTTGAAACTAAAGGTTATAATCAATATAAGGAAAGTGCAATATTTGACAGTGATTTAAATTGTTTAATATATCTTTTTGATGAAAATATATTAAATATATCTGACAACACAATAATAGAAGGAAACTTACAGTCAGAAAGTTATCTCAAACCAAATATAGAAATATTAAATAAATATATTAGAATTAAAAGTCTAACTAAAAATAAAAAAATCAAAAAAAATACTTGTATACTTAATATAAGAGGCGGAGAATATAAACTACATAAGAATTTAATTCTTCCAAAAAGTTATTGGTTAAATGGAATAAATAACATGTTAAAAATTAATAAAGATGTCGAATTTAAAATCATAACAGATGACAGTTTGTATGCCTCTAAACTTTTACCAAACTATGAGATATTAGAAGGAGGTATAAGAGAAGATTTTATGAATATTTATTCTTGTAATTATGTAATATTATCAAACTCATCATTTGGGTATTTTCCAGTTAAATTAGGCATAAAACCTCAAGCAGTAATAGCACCTTACCAATGGGCAAGATTTGGAAATAGAGAAAATAGATGGGTTTCACCTTCTAACTATTATAAAGATTGGGAATGGCAAAATATTGAAGGAGAATTAGTTCCTGAGAGTGAAATAATTAAATCTATAAAAAATTCAAAAAGTGTTTATAAATCTTACAATATCAAAACAAATTCTCAAGCGCTCAAGCAATTCAATTTTAAAGATTTAATTCCAGGAAAATTGAAAAAGCCTATAAAAAAGTTTCTTTCAAAGATATTTCCTCTGTTAATTGGCTGATTATTTAATTTATGGAAAAAGTTAAAGAAATAAAAAAAAGATTTTTAAGTGAAATATTAAAAAATAATATATGTATTTCAAAAAATCCTAAAGGAACCGATATTTTTTGGCCTAAATCATTCATAACTTTATATTATCAAGATTCATTTTGTAAAATTTATAATCAAAATAAATCTCCAGTTATTATTCAAATAAACGAGTCCAATAAAATTATAGATAATTTATGGAATAGTTTTTTTAAAAATCCAGTAATCAAAAATGAATTTTTAAGTACTAATCAAAGTTTACTTTTATTTAAGGATTTATATAAAGATTTTTCATTCGACATAGTAATTATAAAAAAATATAAGAATATTGAAGATATAAATAAAGTTATTAATCTTCTACAATCTAAATTAAAAAAAAATGGTTTAATAATTATTGAAAATATAAATTTTGATATTAAACTTGTCACCAAATTATTTCTTCAACATTCTTGTAAAATTTTTGACTTTAGATTTAACCGGTTTCTGATTGATAATTGTATTATTGAGATAAAAAGATATTCTTCGAAAAAAAAGTTAATCTTGAAAATATACTATTTACCACGATATATTTTTCATTTACTGGTGGATCTTACTTACTATAATTTATATATTTTGAATAAACTTACCAAGTAAAAAAAGCAAAAGAAAATCATCTATAATTTATTAAATTAAAACTTAATTTTTTGAAAAAAAGCATAACAATTGTCGCAGTAGCTGATACAAAAATAATTGAGACTATTAATTCTCTTAAGATATCTTCAAAGAAGATCAACTCTAATCAAGTAGTTCTTTTAAGTTCAAAGAATATTCCTCGATCTCATATTTTTAATGGATTAAAAATCATAAAAATTGAACCGCTAAAATCTCTAAAAGACTATAATCATTTCATAATTTACAAGCTTCATAAATACATTACTTCTTCACATACACTTCTTGTCCAATGGGATGGATTCATAATCAATGAAAAAAAATGGGAAGAGAAATTCCTTGATTATGACTATATTGGAGCTCCTTTTATTCCAAGAGCAAAAGATTTTTATTATTCAAGAGATATTTTTGGAGACTTTTATAGTATTGGTAATGGGGGTTTTTCTCTTAGAAGTTTAAATTTATTAAAAGCGGCTTCAAAATATAAACTTAGGGATCAAAAATCTCAAACCCACAATCATGAAGATGGTTTTTTTTCTGTCCATCATAGAAAATTTTTAGAGTCAAAAGGATTAAGGTGGGCACCTTTTTCTGTAGCAAAAAAGTTTGCGATTGAAACGCCTTTGACTTTTAGAGATTTTTTTGATTTACCTTTTGGTTTTCATGGTAAAAAATTATTAAAAATTCACCCTAAGATTTTATTCATAAGATTTATTAGTTTTTTCTGAAAAAATAAATGTATTTTCACTTAATTCTAAATAAAACAATCAAATATTTTTTTATCCAGCCCGTGGATCGTATTATAATATCAACTCAAATTATGTAATAATAATCTAATGGGTAAGTTCATACCGCCAAAAGATATAAAAAATATATGTTGTATTGGAGCAGGTTATGTAGGAGGGCCATCAATGGCCGTTATTGCTAATAAATGTCCTCACCTCACAGTCACTGTTGTTGATATAAATAAAGAAAGGATTCAATCATGGAATAGTGAGAATTTTGAAGACTTACCAGTATTCGAACCTGGACTAAAAGAAATCATAAAGAACAATAGAGGTAAAAATCTTTTCTTCTCAAATAATGTCCAGAAAGAAATTGAATCGTCGGATATTATTTTTTTATGTGTAAATACTCCGACAAAAATAAAAGGAATAGGCGCTGGCAAAGCTAGCGATTTAAAGTGGCTAGAAATATGTGCTAATGAAATTTCGACTTATGCTAAAAACAATACTATTGTTATAGAAAAAAGTACCGTCCCAGTAAAAACAGCTGAAATTCTGGAAGAAATATTAAGTGAAAGTGATTCTGGAAATAATTTCTCAGTATTATCAAATCCAGAGTTCCTAGCAGAAGGAACAGCTATAAATGATTTGCTTAATCCAGATAGAGTATTAATTGGCGGTAAAGACAAAAATTCTATTGAAATTCTTTCAAAGATTTATATGAACTGGATAAGCCCTGAAAAAATAATAAAAACAAATATTTGGAGTAGTGAATTATCCAAACTCTCTGCAAATGCCTTTCTCGCACAAAGAATAAGCTCAATAAATTCAATCTCTGCTATATGTGAAGAAACAGGTGCTGATATTAAAGAAGTTTCAAAAGCAATTGGTGCAGACACACGTATTGGTTCTAGATTTTTACAATCAGGTCCTGGATTTGGTGGAAGTTGTTTCAAGAAAGATATTTTAAATTTGATTTATCTTAGTGATTTCTATAAATTGCCTCAGATTTCTGATTATTGGAAAAGTGTGCTTATCATAAATGATTGGCAGAAAAGGCGAATCTCAAGAATTATAGTCGAAAAACTTTTTGGCACTGTCAGTGGAAAAAAAATTGCGATACTTGGTTTTGCCTTTAAAGCAAATACTAACGATATAAGAGAATCCCCTTCAATATCAATCTGTCAGGATTTATTAGAGGAGGGGGCAAAACTATTTATTCATGATCCAAAAGTAAAATCTGATCAGATAAATTTCATCCTTAACGAATTTTTTTTGAACTGTGCTACTAAATTGGATGGTACATGGGAGTTTTCTCAAAACATCGATAATGCAATTAAAGATGCTCATGCAATTATTATTCTGACTGAATGGGAAGAATATTCAAAAATAAAATGGTTGGATAAAGAAGATTCACTTAAAAAGCCTGTATGGATATTTGATACAAGGTCAATAATAGATATTGAAGAAATCAACAAGACAAAAATTAAACTATGGAGACTTGGGAGTAAAACAATAAATTTAAATTCTTCAAAAAAAGATTAATCAAACTTCAAAATGTCACTAAATCAAACACGCAATCTTGTTACTGGTGGAGCTGGTTTTCTTGGATCCCATCTTATTGATAAATTAATAGAATCAGGTCAAGAGGTTGTTTGCATTGACAATTTCTATACCGGCAGAAAAAGTAATCTTAATCAATGGGTAGGAAATCCCAAATTCGAAGTAATCAGACATGATATTACAGAACCCATACTAGTGGAAGTTGATAGAATATGGCACTTAGCATGTCCAGCTTCTCCAATTCAATACCAATCCAATCCAATAAAAACAGCAAAAACTAGTTTTTTAGGAACATATAATATGCTTGGTTTAGCAAGAAGAACAAAAGCAAGAATTTTTTTAGCATCTACGAGTGAAATCTATGGTGACCCTGAAGTACATCCTCAACCCGAAAGCTATCGAGGCAACGTTAATACAACCGGGACACGAAGTTGTTACGACGAGGGCAAAAGAATTGCAGAAACATTATGTTTTGATTATCAAAGAATGCATTCAACCGAAATACGAGTTGGGAGGATATTTAATACTTTCGGACCAAGAATGTTAAAAGATGATGGAAGAGTAATAAGTAATTTTATAGTCCAAGCATTAAAAGGTAATCCTTTAACAATTTATGGAGACGGGAATCAAACGAGAAGCTTCTGTTATGTCTCAGATTTAATTGAGGGTATTTACAAATTTATGAATAGTGAATTTTCAGGTCCTTTAAACTTGGGTAATCCAGATGAATTTACAATCATTGAACTAGCAAAAAAAGTTATAGAAAAAATCAATCCTTCGTTAGATATAGAATATAAAGAACTACCACAAGATGACCCTAAAAGACGAAGGCCTGATATTAAACTTGCGAAACAAGTAATAAATTGGGAGCCTAATATAAGTCTCTCCGAAGGATTGGATAAAACGATAGAATATTTTAAAAGTTTTTAATAAAAGATTATTAAGATCTTAGAAACTTTTTATAAAAAACAACCACGACTCTACTTGGCAAAAGGCGTATTGAAGTTCTTAGTAAGAAAGAAGGTAAAAACAAAATAAAATCTTTAAAAGAATATTTCCAAAAAGTTTTAAATAATCTTGTTTCATTAAACACCATATTTAATCCGATTCTTCTAGAAATTATTTGGTTAGATTTCATGGCTACCAAGTTTTCATCTAAATTAGAACATTTTAATCCACTATGTATTGCTCTAATCCATAAATCGTAATCTTCATAAAACGGAAAATGTCTATAGCCACCATCTAATTTAAGAATTGAATCAAGTTTAAAACAAATTGATGGATGATTAAAAGGGTTTCTAAATGGAATCATATTTTTTATTTTTTCTTCACTTGTTGGTACCTTTTTAATAGAAATAATATTATCTACAGTGTTAAGAAATTCATGAACATAAGAACCTGTAATATCATAATATCCTTTATTCATAAAAGAAATTTGTTTTTCCGCTCGTAATGGAAAATTATAATCATCAGCGTCGAATCGAAGAACATATTTTGACTCGCACAATCTAAGTCCTTCCCTAAGAGCTATACCTAGGCCAAAATTCTCATAAAGCTCTAAAAGTTCAATTTTCAAGTAAGATCTAAATTTATCAACTATTTCAAATAATCTAGAATTCACAGGCCCATCGAAAACTAAAACAACTTTGTTCGGTTTTAATGTTTGTTTCTGTATTGAAAGTAAAGCATAATTCAATTCTTCAGAAGAAGTTTTAAAGTAAGCAGAACCTAAAAAATCATAAGTCATCTAAACATACAAAAATTAATTTATAAATCTTATAG
>QCUA01000003.1 GCA_003210915.1 Prochlorococcus sp. AG-676-L21
AATCACAAAACAAATCTTTATATAAGAAGAGCTTTAAGACATGAGACGACACATCTAGTCCAGTCATGCAATAACAATAAACCCACAGGGATAATAAAAAATATAGAAGATAAAATTCATTCAGGAAAATTAAAAGCTTTAAATTCCTCAGTACGAATATCTGGAAATTATTATAAAGAGTTAGAGGCTTATTTTCTGGAGGACAAGCCAAGAAAAGTAAAAGAGGTACTGAAAATTTATTGTTTATAAATTCTTAAAAAATTTATTGGTTAGAAGAAAAATTTCCACAACGTTGTTTATCAAGAAAATTGATATGTTGTCTTTCTAGATAATATAATTCTTGAAATTTTATAGCATCAGAGTTTAAATCTTTGAATACATCTTCAATCTCTTTATTAGAATCTGAAGGTTCTAAGGAAGAATTATCGATTAAAATAGAAATACAGTTTTCCAAAGTTTTAAGTCTTTGAGAACCCCAGGATTCAATAAGATGTCTACATCTTTTTAATGATTTATATCTTTCAAGAAGAGACAAAGTACCCAGAAGATTATGTTTAGAATTTTTTAAAGTGGTTAAAAATAATTCATCTGGATTAATAAAATTATTAATTTTATTAGAGACTTCTAAATCATTAAGAGCTAAATGATCAGGTAATAATAAAATCAAGTTAATTGAAATAAATTCATTATTTAATTGTTTATTATTAGGATCTTTCAAATCATCTAAATAATTTGCACTTAAATTATTTACTTCTATTGTTGAAATAGATTCCCAAATAAGACGAATGTATTCAGTATTGAAGATGTTAATTTCTCTTTTAAGTAATTCTTCACGAATAAAAAGTCTATGTTCAGGGCAATGCAAATAGTAATAAATAATCTCTGATTCATTTTTTTCACGCTGACTAACTTCACTTGGCTGCTCAAATTTTTTTGATCTGCCATGCCAACGAAACCCTTTAACTTGTTTTCTTAAGTCTTCTTCAAATTTAATAGCTAATCTCGCTTGCCCCATACTTAATCTTTCAGAGACTTTTTGCAAATAGTGAGTTCTTGTCGCAGATTGAGGAAATTTGCTTAATAACTTAACTAACGAAGAAATAACGTTCTGAAAAATATCAGATTTAGATAAGTCTTTATTATCAAAAATCTGATCAATCTCCCAATCAATCCAGAAAGAAGCATTATCTATTAAATTAAAATAATCTTCTGGTGTATTTCCTTTAAGGTACTCGTCAGGATCTTTAAATGATTTTATTTGCAGGATTTTTAAGTTTATTTGATCGTGAAGAGATAAACTTTCAACTTCGTTTATAACCCTTTTTGTAGCTAATTTTCCTGCATTATCAGAATCAAAGTTAATTATTATATTTTTACTATCAGTACATCTACAAAGTTGTGAAATCTGATATTTGTTTAATGCAGTTCCAAGAGAAGCGACAGAATTAGTAATTCCTTTTGAATGAAGTGAAATAACATCGAAATAACCTTCCACCACCACTGCCTTGTCTCGTTTTCTAATATTGCTGGATGCTTTATCAAAAGCAAATAACATTTTACCTTTCTCAAAAACTTCAGTTTCGGGAGAATTTAAATATTTAGGTTCCTGACCATCTAGAGATCTGCCTCCAAAAGCAACTACACGCCCTTGCATATCAAAAATAGGAACTATCAATCTATTTCTAAATCGATCGTAAACCTTATCAGTATTATCCTTTGAGACAACAAGACCTGCACTTAAAATTAACTTTAAAGGAAATTTCTCAACTTTTGAAAGGTAATTGAATAAATCATTCCATGAATTAGGAGCATAACCTAATTCAAAATCATTAATATTATTAATATTTAAATTTCGTTGTGAAGTTAAATAATGATGTGCTTCCTTACCCAAGGAATTATTTAATTTAGACTTAAACCATTCCTTTGTTACTCGAAGAATCTTATATAGTTCCTCTCTCCTAGATAATTGTTTTTTATAAATTTCTTGCTGAGGCCCATCAACATTTATTACATTAATATCGTTCTTTTTTGCAAGTGAAAGAACAACATCTGTAAAGTTATTACGTGTAAACTCCATCAAAAATTTAATAGAGTTACCTCCAGCTCCACAAGAGAAACAATAATAAAATTGTTTTGCAGGAGAAACTGTCATAGACGGCTTACTATCATCATGAAAAGGGCATATACCAACAAATTCTTTTCCCTTTTTCTTTAGTACGATATGTTCAGATATAACGTCTACAATATCTGCTTTATCTTTAACCTCCTGAATAGTTCTTGGATGTATAGCAGGTCCCATTTATTTTTATAAAAAGAATTCCTAATAATCATTTTGTTATAGGTCAAATTTTTAAAAGAATCTACTTAATTTCACAATAAAACTATTTTTAGTAATGCTTATAGAATTTTTAAACCAAAAGAATAATTCATTTAAAAAAGTAAATTTAATATTGGCATCGTTTTTCTTCAGCCTTATGACTGTTTGCGTAAAAAAAATTGATAATAGAATACCTATATATGAATTAGTATTTTTTAGATCATTATTAAGCTTGTTAATAACATCATTGATAATAAATAAAAAGAATTTAAATCCCTGGGGAAAGAACAAACCATTACTAATTTTAAGGGGTATTTTAGGGACGATAGCTTTGGTTTGTATATTTTATGCTATTAAAAATATGCCTTTAAATATTTCTACTGTTATTCAATATACATACCCTATATTCATATCTATTTTTGCAGGAATTCTAATTAATGAAAAGATTACTAAAAATCTGATTATTGCATCTATAACAGGATGGTTAGGAATATTAATAATCTTAAATCCCTATCAATTATCGAATTTAAACATTGAGCTAGATAAATTTACTGTATTAATAGCATTTCTTGGTTCTATATCAACAGCTCTAGCTTACATAACTGTTAAAAAACTATCATTAACAGAAGATATTTTCATAATAATTAAATACTTTCCTTTAATATCAGTAATAACATTATCACCAATTGTATTTTTTAATTGGGTAACGCCCAATATTAATGATTTGATTTGGATAATCGGTATAGGGATGTTTACCCAAGCTGGACAAACATTTTTAACAATTGGATTAAAGAAATTACCAACCTCAGAAGCGGCTAGGATAAATTATTTACAAGTAATATTTGGCTCTTTATGGGGAATTCTATTCTTCAATGAACTAATAAATATAAACTTTATTGTTGGTGCAGTACTTGTTTTATTAGGAACTATTATTTCTACTAGCAAAAAACTAAAAAAGATTTAAAATAAAAGAAAAAGTATGTTTGTAATGAAATTTTTCTTATTAGCATTTTTCAGTCTTTATCCATTTCTCCAAGTAAAAGCATCAACGCCTAAATCTGTAACATGCACTAGGACTGAATATAGGGAAGAATATATTCCCGGTACAAAATCAAGCCCTGGTTATGTAAGAAATTACGAAATTGATGTGGAAATTCCATGTGGAGGAGAAAAGGCTAAAAATATTGATGACAATGACTGTAGTGAGGGATCAGTAATAGGCGGACTCCTTGGAGCTGGAATAGCTCTCTCTTCATCTAGAGGCAAAGATAGATTTTGGGCTGTCCCAGCAGGAGGTACGGCAGGTGCTCTTCTTGGATGTCAGGTGGATGGTGGTTAATTGATTAGTTGGATAAAGGGAGAATTAGTAAGTTCATGGCAAGCTAATAATAAATTTTATATTTTAGTAAACTGTCAGGGATTAGGTTATGAAATTCAGACCCTAGAATCAGTAATTTTTGATATCGATACAAATAAGATTTCTGCAAAGGAAATAATCCTCTGGCTAAAACACATAAAAAAAGAAGATTCTGATATGCTCTTTGGTTTTAACTCCAAGGAGCAAAGAGATTTTTTTATTCAAATTTTAAATATTAAAGGTATTGGCTCCCAAATCGGGATGTCTTTATTAAATAAATTTTCTTTAAATCAATTAATTACTGCAATATCTAATAATGACAAAAAATCGATTAGTTCTGTTCAAGGTATTGGGCAAAAAATGACTGAACGAATAATTCTTGAATTAAAATCTAAAGTAATTACTCTACAAAAAAATAAAGAAAATTTAGAAAATAATAATATATTTGAAGATAATAAAAATTTAAATTCAATATTTAAGGATATTGACTTAACACTACAATCTCTAAATTACCCTAAGAAAGAAATAAAAAACTTATTCCCAAAACTTATTCACTATATTAAAAATAACAGTATTTCGACTTTAGAAAAAGAATCTATTTCTTTTGAAAACCTATTAAAAGAAGCTATGAATTATTTAGACCAGAAATAGTAGTAATTTAGACCAATAACGTAGTAAAATATTCAAAGGTAGATAAATTTCATGACACTCGATACAGCTGAAAAACAAAAACTAATTGAATCGCATCAAGTACATGCGACAGATACTGGATCTGTCGAGGTACAAGTTGCCATGCTCTCTGAAAGAATTTCAAAATTAAGCGACCATCTTCAAGGAAATATTCATGATTATGCATCCAGACAAGGCTTATTAAAAATGATAGGAAAAAGAAAAAGATTATTATCATACATAAAAAATAAGAACCCCAAAAATTATCAAGATCTTATAAAAAAAATTGGAATCAGAGGATGATTTTTATTAATGAAGAAAAAACAAGGTAAAAAGAAAAATATTACAAAAAAGAAAAAAATATCCGAGGGAGATGCTTTTAGAAATATAGAAAAAAAAGTTCCAACAGTGACCTCAAGAACCAAACAATCTAGCGGTATACCAAAATATGTAGCTGACAGGATGGCTAGGAGAATCTTTTTTACTGCTGGGATACCGACAATTATGGGAATGTCAGTATTTGTTGTAAGTTATATAATTGTCACAAGAAATATTGCTGAGATACCTCCTTCATCAACAATTGCAATATCAGCATTATTCTTCTTATTAGGACTAGGGGGGCTAAGTTTTGGCATTTTATCTGCTAGTTGGGATAAAGAACCCGGTAGCTTTTTTGGTATAGAAAATATTCCCTTGAATATAGAAAGAGCCAAGGCTGCTTTTAGGCCAGCATCTCAAAATTTTGAGAAAAAAAAATAACTTAGGCAATCAAAGATTTAAGATTTACTTGAAATGATTTATCAGAAAGTAATTTCGATACACCATGAATATCTCCAACGCAAAATTGATCTCCAAATTTAACATAGGTTATAGATTCATTATTTTTTACAGCTGCTAATACTGGAATTTTGATTCCACATTTATCTCTATCTGGTTTGAATTTAACTAAGCAATCTCTTATTGTGTTTTGAATTCTTATATCTGAAGCTTGTGAACTATCAAGGTCAATGACTAGTAATTTTAAGTTATCAATTTCTCTGCAATCATCAATAATTAATTGTGTTTTATCACTTTTTTTATCAATAGTTCCCCAAACTAATAGTCTGGTATCAGTAAGCAGAAATTCAGATAATCTACAATATGTTTTTGGAAATACTATTGCCTCACAACTTCCAGAAAGATCTTCAAGTTGAACAATAGCCATTCTGTCACCTTTTCTTGTCGTAATTTGCTTTATTTCAGGAATCATACCCACCAAAGAGACTTTTGTTCTGTCATGGGAGTTTTCTAATTGAGAGATACTTATAGGAGAAACAAGTTTAGCTGGCTTTGCAAGGTGTTTTAGAGGATGATCTGATAAATAAAAACCTAAAAGTTGCTTTTCTAACTTAAGTTTTTCAATTAAGGAGTAATCTTCAACTTTAGATCCTATAGATAAAGAAAATTCTTTATTATCACTTTTACTAATTGAATCAAATAAATTCCCTTGTCCAGAGATCCGATCACGATTACGTGACGATGCCCATTCCATTACATATTCAAGATCAGAGAATAGTTGAGCTCTATTATTATTCTCAGAAAATTCATCAAGGGCTCCACAGTGAATTAAAGATTCGATATTTCTTTTATTTAAAATATTAGATGGTAAACGATCACATAAATCAGAAAATGATTTAAAGATTCCTAGTTTATTACGATTCTCTATTATATTTCTTATGGCTGAATCTCCTAAATTTTTAATAGCAGATAATCCAAATAAAATTTGATCATTTTTAATAGTAAAATCAATCCCCGATAAGTTAATACTTGGTGAAATAACATCGATTCCCATTGAATAACAATTAGAAATATATCGCTGCATTTTGTCGTTTGAACCAGAATTAACACTTAGAAGAGAAGCCATATAAGCTACTGGATAATGTGCTTTTAAAAAAGCAGTTTGGTAAGTAACTGCACCATAAGCGGTGGAATGACTTTTATTAAAACAATACTCAGCGAATAAAACCATTTGATCAAAAAGATCATTAGCTATTTTTTTATCAACCCCTTTTTTACAGGATCCCTCAATGAAAATATTACGATGTTTTACCATCTCCGAAACTTTCTTCTTTCCCATTGCTCTACGTAATAAATCGGCATCTCCAAGAGAATATCCTGCCAAATCTTGAGCAATTTTCATGATTTGCTCTTGATAAACCATTATTCCATAGGTTTCAGTGAGAATAGATTCAATAAAAGGATGAGGAAAATCTATTTTTTCACTTCCATTTTTTCTATTTATAAACTTTGGTATGAGACCAGCATCAAGTGGACCAGGCCTATATAAAGCCAAAATAGAGGAAATATCTTCAAGAGAATTTGGCTTAAAGTCTTTAACAACTTGTTTCATTCCGGATGATTCTAGTTGAAAAATACCTTCTAAGTCTCCTCTTCCAATAAGATCAAAAGTTTTATTATCATTTGGAGGTAATTCATCAATATTTACTTTTTGCCCTGAGGAAGTTTCAATTAAAGATATGGTTTTATCTATCATTGTAAGATTTTTAAGGCCTAAAAAGTCCATTTTTAATAAGCCTAACGATTCAATATCATCCATTGAATATTGAGTAATTATTTGTCCTTCATTGTTCCTTTGAAGTGGTACGAGCATATCTAAAGGCTCTGATGCTATAACAACTCCTGCTGCGTGAACACCATAGGTTTTATTCGTTCCTTCAATTCTTAATGCTAAATCAACCCATCTTTTTACCTTACTATCTTTTAAATATTTATCCCTAAATTCAGGACTAGGAGATTTCTTATCAATCATTTCATTAAGCTTATATGGTTTTCCTCTTACAACTGGTATTAATTTAGCCAACTTATCCGATTCTCCATAAGGAATATCTAGAACTCTGGCAACGTCCTTTAATACAGCTTTCGATGTCATTTTATTAAAGGTAATTATTTGCGCAACTTTATCTTCACCATATCTATTAGTTACATAATCAATAACTTCATTTCTCCTATCAATACAAAAATCCGTATCAATATCAGGCATAGATTTTCTTGCTGGATTTAAGAATCTCTCAAATAATAATCCATGTTTAACTGGATCAATGTTTGTAATTTGAAGAGCATATGCTACAAGTGAACCTGCAGCAGAACCTCTGCCTGGGCCAACAGGTATAGAGCTATCTCTAGCAAATTTTATATAATCCCACACAACTAAGAAATAGTCTGGAAAACCCATATCATCTATTATTTTTAATTCTGAAGTTAACCTTCTCTTATAGATTTCATCGATTTCATCAAGATTATTTTTATTAAGCCTACTTAAAAGACCCTGCTTAGTTATTTTGGTCAAAAATGATAAGGAGTCAGTTTCTTCTTTTAAAGGGAATTTTGGCATTCTATAGGTACCGAACAACTCAAATTCTTCAATCTTTTGTGAAACCTCAACCGTATTATTTATTGCTTCTTTAATAGATTCTTTATCAATATGATCGTTAAAAAGTCTAAGCATTTCATCTTCACTTTTAATATATTCTGTTCCGGTATATCTCAATCTCTTTTCGTCACTTATTAATTTTCCCGTAAGAACACAAAGTAAGGCATCATGAGCCTCAACATCCATGTTTGAAATATAATGCGCATCATTTGTAGCAATAACTTTAATTTGGTGCTCTTTACCGATTCTTATTAATTCAACATTTACAATTCTGTCTTCGATAGAACCATGATCTTGTATTTCTAAATAAAAATCATCTCCAAATAATTTCTTATACCAAACAGCAGTATTCTCAGCGACATCAATCCTTCCTTTTAAGATTGCTTGAGGAATCTCTCCACCTAAACATGCTGTTGAAATAATAAGTCCATCACTATATTTTTCTAAAAGAGATTTATCAATACAAGGTCTAGAAAAGATACCTCTACCCCTCATACCATTAAGATGGCTAATTGTCGTTAACTTAACAAGATTCTTATAACCTGTATGATTTTTGGCTAGTACTACCAAATGATATCTCTTTTCCTTTTTTGGCTGTGGATCATCAATGGAACCATTGATAATATACATTTCATTACCAATGATTGGTTTTATACCCTTATTTTTACATTTTTTTACTAAATCAAGAACTCCATACATTACTCCATGATCAGTCAAGGCAATTGAATCCATTCCAAGTTCAACAGCCCTGTCAACAATTTTCGAAACTTGACTTGCTCCATCTAGAAGGCTGTAATCGCTATGATTATGAAGTGGAATAAATCCCATGTTTAACCAATTTATATTTACAAGATAGAGAATATTTTCAAAAATTCTATATTTTACTAATACAAATTAATTATTAATTCAAATTTCAATATTAGGTTTCCTATTCATAACTTCAGCATCCTTTTCAAATATATTTGCAACATTCAATATTTGATGCTCCTTCAAAACGTTTCCTATTAATTGGAGACCAATAGGTAAGCCCTTTTTATCAAATCCACAAGGGATACTGATAGCTGGGAGTCCAGCAAGATTTGCTGGAACAGTTAAAAGATCAGACAAATACATAGATAAGGGGTCATTTACAAAATCACCTTTTAAGAATGCAGTGGTAGGACATGTGGGGGTTAATAAAACATCTACTTCATTAAAAGCTGTATCAAAATCCTTTCTAATTAAAGTTCTGACTTTCTGAGCTTTCTTGTAATATGCATCACTATATCCTGCAGACAAAGCATAGGTACCAATCAAAATTCTTCTTTGTACTTCATCTCCAAATCCTTCAGCTCTACTCCTAGATATCATTTCTAATAAATTAGTATCACCTTCTGATCTATATCCATATTTAACGCCATCATATCTAGCTAAATTAGCTGAAGCCTCACATGGAGCAATAACATAATAAGTAGCAATACCGTCATTAAATCTTGGACACTTTATGTCGTGAATTTCAGCTCCTAAAGATCTGAATCTCTCAATACTTGATAAAACTGATTCCTTAACTTCAGGATCAAGCCCAGGATGATCAAAACATTCTTCAATAATGCCTATTTTAATACCTTTAATAGATTTATCTAAATCTGATAAGTAATTAGGGACTGATTTATCAAGACATGTTGAATCTAGATTATCCTTACCAGAAATTGAATAAAGAATCTCAGCAGCATCTGAAACAGTATTTGTAATTGGACCAATTTGATCTAGAGAACTTGCAAATGCAATTAGTCCCCATCTACTTACTCTTCCGTATGTTGGTTTTAGTCCCACAACTCCACAAAAAGATGCTGGCTGCCTTATGGAGCCTCCGGTATCTGATCCAATAGCGGCTAAACATAGACCTGCAGCTACTGAAGCGGCACTCCCACCTGAACTTCCACCAGGTACTCTATTTACATCCCAAGGATTTGATGTAGTACCAAATACGGAAGTCTCAGTAGAACTTCCCATCGCAAATTCGTCTAAATTAGTCTTCCCTAAGCAAATACCACCTGATGACCATAATTTACCTGACGCAGAAGACTCGTATGGAGAAACAAAGTCTTTAAGCATTTTACTTGAACAAGATGTAACAACTCCTTTAGTACAAATATTATCTTTTATCGCAATAGGTATTCCTGCAAGCGGAGGAAGTTTTTGATTATTAGTTATTAATTTATCAATGTTTTCAGATTGAGAATTAGCAATGCTTTTTGTTAAGCATGTATAAGCATTTATTTTTGGATTTAATGAATCTATTTTTAAAAAGAATTCATTAATTAATTCCTTAACTGAAGCATTTCCACTATTAATTTCTTTTCTAAAAGAATTAAAGTTCATATCAAAATCAAAATTTAGTTTAAATTAGTTATCACACAGTTAGAGGTTCTTCTTTATTACATCTAACAATATGGTGTTTAATATCTGTTGAACCCTCGTCTGAAAGATCAGAAAGAAATTTTTCTAGATTTTCATTAAGACTACGTTTTGTAAGAAATGGACCATACCAATAAATTCCCGAAGGATTTCCTGTCTCAACTTTTGCCCACCAAGCCAAACCAAGTTTGTTACCTAAATTTCTAATCAATATTTTTTGGCCTTCATTTAAGACCATCAATTCTTGTTAAATTCTATACAATTTTTAACTAATTATTCAAGTAATTAATTCGATTTAAATAAATATATTGAAATAACGATAAATATTTAATCAAAATAGGAATTTTTACATAATAATTACTTTAATTATTTGATAAATAACATAAGGAAATAGCAGCTGCTACAGAGGCATTTAAGCTCGAGGTCTTCCCTTTAAGAGGGATTTTAAGTAAATAATCACATTTTTTTTGGACTAGCAAAGAGATTCCCTTATTTTCTGCTCCAACTATTACAACAAAAGGAGCTTTTTCTTTAAATTCTGAAATGGGGACTTGCCCATCTCCAGATAAACCAATAATTATAAACCCCTTTTTCTTTAATTCATCAATAGCCCTATTTAGATTTACTACTCTGCTTACAGGTATATGCTCTAATGCTCCAGCAGCAACTTTTGCAACAGTTCCAGTTAAACCAGCAGATCTTCTTTGAGGAACAATAATACCTTTGCAATCAAAAGCTTCTGCTGATCTAATAATTGCACCAAAGTTGTGAGGATCTGTCACCCCATCCAATGCAACAATAATAGGATTAGAGGCTTTACTTTTCGATATATCAATTAATTTTTCTAAAGATATTGACTCAGTAGAAGCATGTTGTAAAGCAATACCTTGATGAACGGCTCCGGATGTTAGTTGAGAGAGTCTAGACCAGTTCACCTCTTCTATTAAAACGCCTTTAGACTTAAGGTCTTTTAATAATAGGTAAAATTTTTCTGAAGAAAAAATTTCAGAAGTACACCAAATTCTATTGATTGGTCTTTCACTATTTAAAGCAGCAAAAACAGAATGCTTACCCCAAATCCAGTCTTCAAAATTTCTTTCATTTGGACTTAATTGAAATTTTTTTGAACTGTTTTCAGAATAATTTTCAGTTTGCGGAGCGTTAGAGGAGAATCTTGTTTGTGGTTGATTAAAATTATTTCTAGGTTTTTCTTTTGATTTTAAGTAATTGTATTCATTACTTTTAAAATCGTCTTTTCTTTCGTAATCGTCTCTTCTATTAGAATCATCTCGCCTTTTAAAATTATCTCTTCTATTTGAATCGTCTCTTCTTTTAAAATCTTCTCTTCTATTAGAATCATCTCGCCTTTTAAAATTATCTCTTCTATTTGAATCGTCTCTTCTTTTAAAATCTTCTCTTCTATTAGAATCATCTCGCCTTTTAAAATTATCTCTTCTATTTGAATCGTCTCTTCTTTTAAAATCGTCTCTTTTATTAGAATCGTCTCGCCTTTTAAAATTATCTCTTCTATTTAAGTCGTCTCTTCTTTTAAAATCGTCTTGCCTTTTAAAATTATTTTTTGATTGTGATCTTCTATTTTCTGTATCATTCCTTTTTGTTGAATAATTATTTTTAGAAAAGTTTTTCATAAATCTTATAGCTTATTTACACTCTAGGTATTCAAATAATTTAGACAATCTTTTAGGGTCTTTTAGAAATAACCAACCAACTAAAGCTTCAAAACCTGTTGCTCTTGAATAGATAACAGGGTCTGACGATTTTGGAAATCGCTTTGTTTTATTTCTAGCTCGTCTTATTAAATTAATTTCAGATGAATTTAATAAATGTTCAATTTCATCTAATGATTTTGATTGAGCTTGAGCTTTTACTTCATTAACAACTGAAAGATGAAGATCTCTTGATTTTAATGGGATATGAATATGGCGTAATCTTTGATGTAACTCCCATACAGAATCCCCTAGCCAAGCAAGTTGAATAACACCTATCTCATCAGGAGAACCATGAGGAGCAAGATTTTGTATCCAATAATTCAATGCTTCAAATAGAGCAAGGCTTCTTCAAGAGTAGCTTTCAAATTAAGAAAGTCTGCTAATCTTACAAGTTTTATAGTTTGAGCAACTCTAGAATTTCCAACTACAGAAAAACTTAGTTTAAGTTTTTTGCATTCCTTGGAAGTTTGAACAAGGGCACCTAATCCGGATGAATCAAGGAAATCTATTTTACTTAAATCGATTACAAATGACAGAGGTTCTTTTTTAAGGGTATTGGTAATAAAAGTTTTAAATTGTTTTTCAGAAAATGCGTCTAATTGCCCTTTTAAAGTAAAAACAATTATATTTGCCTTTATTTCAATGTTGCCTCTTAAAGAAACAGTTAACTTTTGGAAATCTTCTATGGTTTAATCCCTCCAAAAAAAATTAATTTACTAAATGTAATTATCAAATCAAAAAGAATCAATATGTCAACATCTTTCTAACATTAGAGAAACAAATTTTTCAAATAAATAATCTGAATCATGAGGACCAGGACTTGCTTCTGGATGATATTGAACACTAAATATAGGCTTATTTATAAGTTTCAATCCGGCAACAGTTTTATCATTAAGATTCAGGTGGGTTATTTCAACTAATTCAGTGGACAAAGAATTTGGATCTATAGCAAAACCATGATTCTGACTTGTAATTTCAATATTATTATTATTCATGCCACAAGGATGATTTAATCCACGATGTCCAAAAGGTAATTTATATGTTTTTCCACCTAATGCCAAACCAAATATTTGATGACCAAGACAAATACCAAACATAGGAATTTTTCCAAAATCTATTAGTGATTTAGCTAAGTTTATTCCATCAAGGACAGATGAAGGATCCCCTGGACCATTTGAGAAAAATATTCCATCAGGATCATGATTTAAAACATCTTCAAATGAAGAATTTGAAGGCAAAACCAATATTTCACATCCATGTGAAACTAATCTATTGAGAATTGATTTTTTAATACCAAAATCAATTGCGACAATTTTGAATTTACTTATATTAGTGTGTATTTTTTCTCTTACATCAAAATCAGTCATTGTAGTTTCTTTAAAAATATAATTTTTCTTTGTTGAAACATCTTTTGCTAAATTCAAACCTTGCATATTGGGAGTATTAGAAATAATTTCAAGACAACTATCAAAATCATTTTTTTCAGTAGTGATAACTCCATTCATGGAACCATTCGATCTTAAAATTTTAACAAGAGCTCTTGTATCAATTCCATAAAGTCCAATAATATTTTTTTCTATTAGCCACTGATTAAAGTTTAATTTAGATCTCCAATTACTATTATTATTTGAAAAATTACGCACAACTATACCTCTGACAGAATTATCTGATTCTGAATCTTCGAAATTGATTCCTGTATTTCCAATCTCAGGATAAGTAAATGTAATAATCTGGCCAAAATAACTTGGGTCAGTAATTACTTCCTGATAACCAGTCATACCAGTATTAAAAACAATTTCACCAACAGTTGAACCCATCGCACCAAACGAATAACCAGTAAAAGTAATCCCATTACTCAAAACAAGTTTTGCATTTTTCTTAAAAGGATGATTCATTAAATGAAAAATTTATTATGATTCAAGGTAGTTTTTCAAAAGCAAAAATTTATTCCAAGGTTCTGCTTTACTCATAGAGAACAAAGCTTTTTTAAATCCCTTTTCAATATCATCTTCAATTCCTGCAACCCAGAGTACTAATGCTGTATTTAAAGCGACTACATCCAAATGAGCCTTTTGACCTGAACCATTCAAAACAGATTTTAATATGTCTTCATAAGAGTCATCATTAGATACGATTAAATCTTTATTTGAAGTGTTTTGATAATTAAAGTCAGAGACATTTATTTTTGAATGTTTAAGCTTACCTTTATCTACAAATATTATTTTATTATCTCCTTCTAACGAAGCCTCATCTAGACCACCATAGCCATGAACAACGATTGCTCTATCCATTTCCATTCTGCTCAAAGCTGAAGCCATAGGATTAAGTAATTCATCAGAAGCAACCCCTAAAACTTGAGCATTAGGTCTTAAAGGATTTACTAATGGACCTAGTTGGTTAAAAACAGTTCTTATGCCAAGAGCCTTTCTCAAAGGAGCTAGTTTAATTAACGATTTGTGCCAAACAGGAGCAAATAAGAAAGTTATCCCAATTTGATCTATTGAAGAAATAACCTTTTCTAAAGTGGAATTTAAATTAATCCCAAGATTTAACAAAACATCTGCAGAGCCAACTTTTCCACTAGCACTTTTATTACCGTGTTTTGCAATATTTACACCACATGATGAAGCTACGAAAGCAACAGCAGTAGAAATATTAAAAGTATTAGCCCCATCCCCACCAGTACCACAAGTATCAACCATAAACAAATTAGGTCGTTCGACAGGCAATTTACAAGCATTTAAAAGTACATCTGCCATAGAAGATAATTCAGTTCCTGAAGCTCCTTTAGCTCTCAATGCACTCAAAAAAGCACCTGTTTGAACCTCCAATATTTCATCATTTAGCCATCTTTTCATTAAAATATTTGATGTCTCAGCATCAAGATCTTGCCCATGTAGCAACTGGTTTAGAATTTCAGAATTTGTTTTAATAACAGACATTTATCTTTAGTGGATTTAAGGTTCGTGGCTCAATTAGAAGTATCAAAACCTGAACCGACTAAATCTTTATTCGTATTTGAAGGTCTAAAATTATTTGACCATAATTTTATAGTCTTTAAAAAAAGATTATCCTTTGTTATGTTCCAAAATTTAAGTGTTTTTTCAATATCGTCTTTGATCTCGATTTCACCAGGGAAATTATCGTATCTATTAATTAATCTAGCTAAATTAATTAAGTCAAAATCTTCTGGTATCTCCTTAGATATAAGAGAATCTATAATCTTTTTATCAGTTGCATGCAAAGGATGAGTTTGTTCATTGCTCATAATAAAAAAAGAAATCATTTATCAAACTAGCTCACATATTCGAAAATGAAACATTATCTTAATCATATGGGAATTTTTAAATGAAGAATCTTAAATTAAAAGTCATATTTAAGTATTTAAAACCTTACAAAAAAGAATTTTTATATGGTGGGATCGCTCTCCTAGTAGTGAATATTTTGAGCATTCTAATACCTTTAGAAGTTAAAAACATAATAGATCAACTGAAAGATGGATTTTCCTCTAGTTTCGTTATATCAAAATCATTATTGCTCATGTTTCTAGCAACATGCATGGGTCTTATAAGATTATTTTCAAGGCAAATTGTATTTGGGATAGGAAGAAAAGTTGAAGTAAATCTTCGTCAAAAATTATTTGACCATCTACTAATTCAAGACCCTGATTGGATACAAAAAAAAGGTAGTGGAGATATTATTAGTAGAGCTACTAGTGATGTAGAAAACATTAGAAGACTCTTAGGTTTCACAGTCTTAAGTTTATGTAATATCGTCCTAGCTTATTCTTTAACAATTCCTTCAATGTTATCGATTAATAAAACATTGACAGTAGCTGCATTAATGATATTTCCAATGATATTAGTAATAGTTAGTTTATTTGGAGGAAGAATGGTAAGTCAAAGAAAAATTCAACAAGAATCACTTTCCAAACTAAGTGATTTAATACAAGAAGATTTATCAGGGATAAGCGCTATAAAAATTTATGCACAAGAGGAGGCTGAAAAGAAACAATTTAATAATTACAATAAAGTTTATCGCAATTCAGCTATAAAGCTCGCAAGAACAGCAAGTACATTATTCCCTCTATTGCAAGGAATATCTTCAATTTCATTATTGATACTTTTAGGTCTAGGGACCTCTCAACTAGAAAACGGATTTATCACAATTGGTGGACTAGTTGCATTGATATTATTTGTTGAAAGACTTGTATTTCCAACAGCTCTATTAGGATTTACATTAAATACTTTTCAATTAGGACAAGTAAGTCTAGATAGAGTTGAAGAGATATTTCAGAACAATCCAAAAATTACTGATAAACCAAAAGCTAAATTCATAAAGAAAAAAGTTAAAGGTACAATTGAGGCAAAGAATTTAAAAATAAAATACGAGGGTGCAAAATTCAACTCCTTAAATAGATTAAATTTCAAAATTAATCCTGGAGAACTTATTGCGATAGTTGGTCCAGTAGGCTGTGGAAAAACAACTTTAGCTAAATCATTAGGTAGAACTATTGAAATACCCGATGGACAATTATTTTTAGATGATATTGATATTAAGAATATTAAATTAAGAGATTTAAGAAAACACATTGCTATAGTGCCTCAAGAAGCATTTTTATTTACATCTACAATTTCTGAAAATTTAAAATTTGGAGATCCAAAAGCTTCAAGAAATGTAGTAAAAAAAAGTGCAGTAAACGCAGGATTGATAGATGATATTAATAGTTTTCCAGAAGGTTTTAAAACAATTGTAGGTGAAAGAGGTATTACACTGAGTGGTGGTCAACGCCAAAGAACAGCATTAGGAAGAGCACTTTTAGTTGATGCTTCTGTAGTAGTACTTGATGATGCGTTGGCGAGTGTAGACAATAAAACTGCTTCTAAAATAATCGAGGAGATGAGAGGAAATAAAAGTAAAACAATATTGATGATTAGTCATCAATTATCCGTGGCAGCAACTTGTGATAGGGTACTAGTAATGGATAAAGGTGAAATTGTGCAGGAGGGAATTCATAAAGATTTAATAACAACAAATGGTCTTTATAAAAAACTATGGGAGAGAGAAATAGCTACTAATATAATAAAAAGTTGAAAAAGACTTTTTAATAATTTACGTAGTTAAAAATGTTTGAGTTTCTTAAAAAAATCATTAATAACCAAGAATCCATTGCAGGAGATGAAAAAATTTTTCTTCATAGAATATTAAATACAGACATAAAAGGGGATCCCAAGTCTCAAGAGGATTCAATAATATTTGGATGTGGATGTTTTTGGGGAGCAGAAAAGTGTTTTTGGAAACTTCCAGGAGTTATTACAACTTCCGTAGGTTATGCAGGAGGAGAAAAAATTAACCCTAATTACTATGAAGTATGTTCTGGCATAACTGGACATGCAGAGGTGGTTAAGGTGGTTTGGAATATAAATGAAATAGATATTAGTGATTTATTAAAAATGTTCTGGGAATGTCATAATCCAACCCAAAAAGATAGACAAGGTAATGATATGGGGACTCAATATAGATCAACAATTTACTATACGAATGACAGTAATAAAGAAAAAATTTACTCGAGCAAAGAAGCTTACCAAAAAGAACTTTATAAGTATAATTTAGGAATAATAGAAACAGAGATAAAAAAAATTGAAACTTATTATTACGCTGAAGACTATCATCAACAGTATTTAGCTGTAGAAGGTAGTAGGCAATATTGTTCGGCATCTCCAACCAAGGTAAAGTTAGGAAGTTTCAAAAACTGTAATTACAAACTCCCTACTAAAATCTGGGATAATTTTAATTGGAACATTGATAAATGTGTATTGAGATCTAATAATAAACCTATAGATATTAACAATTAAAAGGCTTTTATATTTATAGTGACATTACGGGGCGTAGCGCAGTTTGGTAGCGCACCACTTTGGGGTAGTGGGGGTCGTGGGTTCAAATCCCGCCGTTCCGATTAAGATTCATAATCGTCTTTATTTATTAACGATTTGTAAAGCTTATACGAACTAATTCCAACAGCGATGAAAGTAAATGAAGAAAAAATTACACATATAATAATAGTAAGATTTGAGACTTCAACCTCTCCTAATTGATATGAGATAAAATAAATCATTCGTAAAAAAAATTAAAAAAACACTAACATAGAATTGCTGATATATTTTAATTTAATTTGTTATAAATTTAAAAGGATCAAAATTCCAAATGCCAATCTGTAGTAAATAAATATTTTAAGTCCATTAGAGGAAACATACTTTATACAAAAATCAATAGCTAATAAAGAAGAGAAGAAAGTTGTAATTAATCCAACACAAAGAGGAAGAAATGGAAATATTGAAAATTGATTTAATGATCTAAAAAACTCAACAATCGCCGCTAATAAGATTGCAGGAATACCAAGAAAGAATGAAAATTTAGCTGCATCTTTTCTATTCCATCCTGACAAAAGAGCAATAGAAATAGTAGCTCCTGAACGAGATACTCCTGGTAAAATTGCAAAGGCTTGGGCAATACCTATATATAAACTGTTTAGATATTTATGATTATTTAAATTAATTGATTTATTAGTAGCTGTATCAGCAAAAAGCATAATTAACGACATCAAAATAGAAATTAGAGCTATTGAAAGATTTGAACGTAAAAACGAATCAGAGAATACTGGAAGAAATAGAATTATAATTCCACCAAAAAAAACAATTGGAATTGTACCTATAAAGATAGATTTATATAATTTATTAATCAAAAATGAATATCTTAGATTTCTAGAATTTGTATTATTGAATTTAAAAATACTTTTCCTGAAATACCAAAATATCGCAAAAACACTTCCAATTTGTATGATTGCAGATAAGGAAGAACCAGGATCATCAATTCCAAATAATAGAGAGATAATTTTTAAATGAGCAGTACTACTTACAGGAATAAATTCCGTTAAACCTTGAATAATTCCATAAAAAATAAACTTTAAAAATTCCAATAGTTTATATACAAAATATTTCCAATAATAATATCAATTAAAATAATACAATTTACTTTCTAATAAGAAAAGCTAAGATATGAATGTTATGAAAAAATATTTTTTTAAAATAATTCTTTTTCTAAGTATTTTCATATATTCTGATGGTGTTAAAGCTGATTATTGGTTAGTAATTGGAACCTACAGACAAGGACCAGGAGGAAGACCTGAGGTAAGTGGAATAACAAGCCCATCTTTGCATACTATTCCAATGAAAGATATAGATACATGTGAAAAAGCTGGTAATAAAATTTCAAACGAAATTTATAAACCTGTGTGGCAATTTGATAATAAATGGACTTGTATATATGGCGGAATTTCTAAATAGTATTATCTTTTCACGTCGTGGGCGCAACCATCTCCCTTGTAATTTTCACTTTCGTAAAAATCATTTTTTGTTCCAAAAAATAATGTTAATAATACAAAAGGCAAACTAATTATAAAAAGTACTACTGTGAGATCCATTATGATTCAGTATGTCTAATATTTTAAAAAGAAATTAATAATCGGTTGGTCCTTTTAATCCAAGGTAAAAAAAAGCTCCAAGACCGATCAATACTAAAACTCCCGCAATAGCGGCTGAGGGAACAAAACCCCCGATTGCAAAAGTTGCTAATTGACTCATTATAATAAACAAAAATATAACTTAATAATATCAATAAAACCCATACAGGTCGTTAAAAATTCTGACTCGAAGACAATTAAAATTATTATGCAACTAAAGTTGCATCTTCATTCTCAGATGAAATTCTTATCCTCTCTTCTAGTTTAGGGCCATACAATTCATTACCCCAAATCTCAACTCTAGAATCATTAGGAGCCATAAAAGTAAGAATATCAGTAGGAAATAAAACTCTCTCTAGAAAAAAATTCGAAGGGCCAATACACCTCAAAACCACCATTCTGGAGCCTTCATTTTTATAAGAAAACTCAATCATCTAAGAAAATCAAAAAGTTAATTAATTAAACACTAAGAAAATAAATTAAAAATGTATAAAAAATTACAAAATAAAATTTTATTTGGAAAAAGGTTATTTTAATCCGACACTAATTAGTTTTCTATCTTGATTTATCAATAATAAAACATCCGAACTTATAAGATCAAAACTCTCATGAGGGATAGATACATTTAACATGCGAAGAAAATCACTCAATTTATTATCTTTAAGAGAACTTCCCCTTTTAACAAACATCCTTTTTTCTTGACTAGATTTCCAATCATTCATATATTCAAATTTCAAAGGTTTTAAATGCCAAATTTGATCAATCATGTTCCATATATCTATGTAATGTTCTAAATTATTTTGGATATTATATCTGTATGAGGATTCAGAAGAACTCAATGGTGGTGAAATAATCTCAGAATTATCTGAATCTATAGATAAAGGTTTAACACCTAAAAACCAACCTTCTATTATTAGCAGATCAGGAGCTTCATATTTCCAATGAGATCTATCTCCTAAACCATTTCTTAAAGATTTATCAAAAACAGGTACATTCAATTGCCCATTATTTTTCCATTTAAGTAATTTTTCTTTCATTAAATCAATCGAATGACTGCCTGGAAAACCTCTGGAAACATTCCATGGATTATTCTTAAGAGTTAATTCCATTTCTTTAGAAGGTAGATAAAAATCATCAATGGAAATAACAGATATTTTAAATTTTAATTTCAAAGATATAGTCTCCAACCATTTACCTAAAGTTGTTTTACCAGTCCCTGGAAGAGCTGAAATACCAATTATTTTCCGATCAGGAGAATTTTTATTAAATTTATATGCTTGTGATAAAAGAGGTAAGGCCAATCCCCAAATCCAATCATCATTTACATTATCATCCCAAAATTTATCAATGGAGAGTATCTCTTTCTTAAGATTCCAAAACATAAACCATTCATCCAATGTTCTCCATCCAATTTGAGAAATTAATTTTTCAAAATCATCCAATGGAAATTCAATATTTAAATCTTTCATTGTTTACTTAATATTAATTTATTTATTAACTTATTTATTTCACTTTTCCAACCATAACCGTTTGGTTCACTCGCTAAAGTAAATCTATAGCCATTTAATTTCTCTAATAATTTCAAGTTTGGTCCACCAGGACTCGGAATTACAATTTTGTAATCTGAATTCAATAATAAAGGCAAATCATTAGGCGAATCTCCTAAACCAATAATTTTAATATTTGAATTATTTGAATATTTCTTTAGCGCATTTATTGCTTTTCCTTTGTTTGAGTTAATTGACAACATGTGACTCATCCTATTACCTCTAAAAATTTCTACATTAAATCTTTTACAGCAAATATTAATCTCTTCTTCCTTTCCTTCAGGAGGATTTAAGAATGGCATACTCCAGTGTCTGTCCCTCATTAATTTTAAGGAATTGCCTTTTAATCCAGTTAGATCTGTTGCTTCTTTATCTGAGATGTTATTAAGTGGTACTAAATCATAATTAATTTCATTGGAAATACTACTTAAAATTTTTTCAAGTTTTACGTATTTTTCTCCAAGAATAATCTCTCCGTTTACATTCTTTAAAGATTCACCATGTATGGCAGCTCCATTTTCAACGATAAAAGGATCAGTTAAATTAAGTTGTTTTCTAATAACCTTAACTTCTGCGGCCGTTTTGCTGGTACATAGTATTACTGGGATAGATAGTTCTTGAAGCAATTTTATAGTTTCTTTTGCTGGAGTTAAATCATAAGAATGATCCATTAATGTTCCATCAACATCACTAACTACCCATAGGGAAGAATTTTCAATCATCTGTCAAAAAACAAAGCCAAATTACTTGAAAAGGATCAAGTTCAATATTATTAGAATTATATTTATTTGATGTTAGGTAATCCTGCATATTCAGATCATTATTAATTAATTTAGTAAATTTATATTCACTTAATCTATAGTTAATTTTGTTATCCGTCATATTGTGAATTGTAAATACAGCTTTTGAACCAATACCCCTTTTAATTACAACAATATCACCTCTACTTCTAGATAAGCATTCCATCTTAGACTGAGGATGGAATTGAGGTAACATTGCTCTAATATCCATTGCATTTCTAAGATATTTAAGATTTTTATTAGCATTAGATTCAGGATTTTTAAAAACAGCAGAAAGTTTCTCCGACTTAAATTTTTCCCTATTTAGATCTCTTCTTTGTCCTGTCATTGAAAAACTTTTTATATCATTTTCTGAAGCCAGCAATGCCGGCAGATAAAAAGCAGGAACTCCTTTAAGTGACATTACAAGTAATTGCGATAACAAGAACCTTTGATATTGAAAACGATTTGAATCTCTACCTGGATCCTCCATTGCGCTCCACCAACTAATATTTAATTCATATGGTTTATCTTCTCCATTTGATAATCTTCTATGACTTACTAGACCTCCTCTTTTCTCGCAATTAATCAACAAATCTTTAATTCTTTGTTCATTCATTAGACCCTCTAAAGCCCTTAACCCTACCCCATCATGAGAAGCAGTGAAATTAAATAGCGTTGTAGTATTGGGTAATTCTGGCCAATCACAAATCCATGAATTTAAAATATCTGCTCTTGAAGTAATTATTGCTTCTAAAAGAAGAGGTGGTAATGGGAAATTATAAGCCATGTCAGCCTCATCCTCTGGTATTAAATAAGAAAGATTTTCCTTCTGCGGAACATTAGTTTCAGTAATTAATACTCCATCATTTAGAAGGTCATTTAGTAATATTCTTAAAATTTTTACTATTGAATGTGCTTGTGGCAAATGCAAACATGTTGTACCAGGTTCCTTCCAAATAAAACCTACAGCGTCTAGTCTTAACCATTTAATACCATTTGATAAATAAGTAATAATCAGGTTAAGAAACTCTATTGTCATTTTGGGATTAAGCCAATTCAAATCAATTTGATCTGGACCAAAAGTTGTCCAAACTTGTTTTTGTCCATCCTCTGTATTTATTTGGGAAAAAAGAGATGAACTTCTTGGTCTGATAACATTTTTCCAGTCAAGATCTTGTGAAGGAGAAAAGACATTAGATAAGCCAGGTTCTTGGCATTTAATAAATTGTTGAACCCATGGATGAGATGATGAAACATGGTTTAAAACTAAATCAGCCATTAAATAATGTTCATTAGAAATACTTTTCAGATCCTCCCATCTACCAAATTTTTCTTCTAAAGAATTATGACTTGATACAGCAAAACCACCATCACTAGTTGATTTCAGGAAAGGAAGAATATGAACTACTTTTGATAAACTTCCAAAATATTTACTTAGTAATTCTCGAAGCGTTACAAGTGTAGCTTCTCCTTTTTTATAAACCCCATCGGCATAGGTTATTAAAACAGCGTAAGATTCGTCCCATTTTTTATCGTCACTTATTTCTTCATAACGAGACTTCTCTGAGAAATTATCTAAAATCTGCAATAATTGATTACAAATAAAGTTAAGCTCTTCGGTAGTATGATCCTCATAAATTGTTTCTAGCAATTTATAGAGCCTTAATCTATCAAATTTTTTCTCTGAATCAATTTGCGTCACTTTGAAAAAATCATCGAAGTATTAACACTATTCTGCACATCAAATAGAAAATGGACTTTCAACAAGGTTTAATCACAACAATACATGAATATGGTGTCACTAAGGATCTACTTAGAGAATTAAATAAAAGTCTTAAGAAAAGATCTACAGCAATATTAATTCCGTGTCTATATGAAGAATTTGAACGGCCAGCGCTAAAAGAAATTAAAGAAGTTTTAAAAAATCTTACCGGATTAAATGAATTAGTTATTGCTCTATCTGCAAAGACGACAGATCAAGTAAAATCTGCAAAATCATTTTTTGATTCAATGCCATTCCCTGTTCATATTCAATGGACAAATTCACCATCTGTAATTGAACTATTAAAAAATCAAGAAAAAAATGGATTGGAACTTCTTGGAACTCCAGGGAAAGGATGGGCGGTATGGCAAGGAATAGGGGTTGCGACAAGACAATCTGATGTAGTTGCTTTATTTGATGCTGACATAAGAACATTCACCCCTTTATATCCATCAAGAATGATTCTTCCCTTGTTAGACGAATCATATGGAATTTCCTATGTAAAAGCCTTCTATAGTCGATTATCATTAGAAACAAATCAATTACAAGGAAGAGCAACGAGATTATTTGTAGGCCCTTTATTGGCAAGCTTGGAGCAGTTAGTTGGAAATGGCCCCTTTTTGCAGTATTTACAATCCTTTAGATATCCTCTAGCAGGTGAATTTGCCTTTACAAAAGATTTAGCTATGAATTTAAGAATTCCATGTGATTGGGGATTAGAGATAGGTCTTCTGTCAGAGGTTTATAGGAATGTCAGAACTTCAAAAATAGCTCAAGTTGACCTTGGATTATTTGATCATAAGCATAAAACTATAGGATTATCATCCAAGGAGGGTCTTCAAAAGATGTGTACAGAAATTCTATCTAGTGTCTTAAGAGGACTTATGGAACATCAAGCTCAGACTCTAACAAGCACTCAATTATCAACACTTGAAGTTCTTTATAAAAGAGTAGGAGAAGATAGAGTTAAACAATTTGGACTAGATTCTGCAGTTAATAAGCTTCCATATGACAGACATGAAGAGGAATTGTCTGTTCAAAAATTTGCAAAATTATTACGACCTGCTACTCAAGGCTACTTAGCAAATCCAACAACTCAACAACTTCCTAGTTGGTCAAGAGTTCTTTCATGTGAGAATAAGCTTCAAGAAGATTTAGCAAATGCAGGATCTAAAGAAATAAATACAACTAAAAAAGAATTAATTAATAACTACTAAAGTAAAAAATATTTTTGAGCCATCGGCACTTCTTCGAGAGGTTCACAAGAAAGTAATACTCCATCAGCAAATACTTCATAAGTTTGTGGATCAACTGTGATATTTGGTAATTTATTATTCAATTTGAGATCTGATTTATTAATAGATCTTGTGTCTTCTACAGCCAAACATTTTTTTTGTAAAGAAAGTTTGTTAGGAATATCAAGTTCGATTGCATTTTTACTCAAAAAAGTGAACGAACTTTTTAAAAGTGATTGTCCATAATTCGCAAACATGGGTCTACCATGAACAGGTCCTGGCGTTGGAATTGAAGCATTTGCATCACCCATCTGAGACCAAACTATAGACCCCCCCTTGACGACTAGTTCTGGCTTAACACCAAAAAAGGAAGGTTTCCACAAAACCAAATCCGCTATTTTACCCTTTTCTATAGAACCAACAAACCTATTTATTCCATGAGCAATAGCTGGATTAATAGTAACTTTAGAGATATATCTTTTAACTCTATAGTTATCATTTCTATTAGAATCTTCAGGTAAAGGGCCTCTTTGCACTTTCATTTTATGCGCGGTTTGAAAAGTTCTTGTAATTACTTCACCAACTCGTCCCATAGCCTGTGAATCACTTGCAATAATTGAAAAAGCACCTATATCATGCAAAATATCTTCGGCAGCTATTGTCTCCCTCCTAATTCTTGACTCTGCAAATGCAATATCTTCTGGAATTTTAGAATCTAAATGATGACAGACCATTAACATATCAAGATGTTCTTCTAGAGTATTTTTGGTGTAAGGCCTAGTTGGATTAGTACTACTTGGTAAGACATTATTTTCTCCACAAATTTTAATAATATCTGGAGCGTGGCCACCTCCTGCTCCTTCAGTATGAAAAGTATGAATAGTTCTACCTGCAATCGCATTTATAGTATCTTCAACAAAACCTGCTTCATTCAAAGTATCAGTATGAATACATACTTGAACGTCTAGATTATCTGCAACATTAAGACATGAATTTATCGTTGATGGAGTTGTACCCCAGTCTTCATGTAATTTTAAACCACAAGCACCAGCGTTTACTTGTTCAAAAAGATTTGTCTCATTAGATGAATTACCCTTCCCAAAAAAACCTAAATTCATAGGGAATGCTTCTGCAGATTGAAGCATACGTGATATATGAAAAGCACCTGGAGTGCAGGTAGTAGCATTTGTTCCGGTAGCTGGCCCTGTTCCACCTCCTAACATAGTTGTCACGCCAGAAGCTAATGAAGTTTCTATTTGTTGAGGACAAATAAAATGTATATGTGTATCTATAGATCCTGCAGTAAGAATGTGTCCTTCACCAGCTATTACTTCAGTTGAAGAGCCAATAATAATATTTATATTATCTTGTATATCGGGATTCCCAGCTTTACCAATTTCATAAATTTTTCCATCTTTCAATCCGACATCAGCTTTTACAATTCCCCACCAATCAACTATTAAGGCATTAGTTATTACTGTATCCACAGCTCCATCATCTCTAGTTACTTGAGACTGGCCCATCCCATCTCTGATAACCTTTCCTCCTCCAAATTTTACTTCATCTCCATAAGTTGTGAAATCCTTTTCTACTTCAATTATTAATTCTGTATCTGCAAGTCTTACTCTATCTCCTCTTGTAGGTCCATATGTTTGAGCATAAGTTTTTCTATTAATTTTATAAGACATAATATTTAAGAATCTAAAGGACCATTAATTAAAGCATTAAAACCAAAGGCATTTCTATATCCTGAATAAGGTACCAGTTTTACTTCTGTAGTATCTCCAGGTTCAAATCTAATAGCCGTTCCTGCAGGAATATCTAGACGCATACCAAGCGTAATTTCTCTTGTAAAAATTAAAGCTTTATTAGTTTCGAAAAAATGATAATGAGATCCAACTTGAATAGGTCTATCCCCAGTGTTAGAAACAGTTATAGTTTTCACATTTTTACCAGAATTTAATTCAATAAAACCATCTTCAGTAATTATTTCACCAGGTATTAAATAGTCCATAGTTAATTAATAGGATTATGAATAGTTACTAATTTAGTACCATCTGGAAAGACAGCTTCAACTTGAACTTCATCGACCATTTCAGAGATACCATCCATTACTTGTTTTTTACTAAGCCAAGTTGTCCCTTCAGACATTAATTGGCTAACACTTTTGCCATCTCTTGCACCCTCTAAAACTTGAAAGCTTAAGAAAGCAACTGTTTCCGGATAATTAAGTTTTAGACCCCTATTGAGCCTTCTTTCAGCTAGTTGTGCAGCTGAAAAAATTAATAGTTTATCTTTTTCTTGAGGTGAAAGATGCATAAATAAAAAATTAATCTAAAAATTGTCTTTAAAAAAGTTCTAAATGAACATAATAACTAATTTAAAGATCTTGCAAAGGCCATACACCCTGATATTCTGGCTTACAAAACCCACAAACAGTTCTTATTTGTGTCCAAATAGAAAAAAAACATTTTCTTGCATCTTGCGATGAAGTGCCCAAGAATCTTATTGATATCCCATTTTCTAAAGTTCCTAAAGACAAATAATTATTATTTTCTTTGAAAATTATTTTTATTTTTTCTTTTAAGTAACTTATTTTTGTTTTAGGAAATTCTTTTTCACATATCCAAATTAAAGAACCAAAAACTGGCTTATAATCCATTCCACTTTTCGCTTCAAAACTAAATTTATTTAATTCAATTTGATCTACAAATTCCCAATCATCACATAAATTTCCATTCCTCATAATCTCTAATTTTGATCTAAAAACGCCGCTCTCAATTGATTCGCCAGCAGAAGATCTTCCAAGTCTTATTAAATCTGTAAATAAAAAACTAGAGTTATCGGAAATCTTTATATTAAATTCCTGTGAATATAATCCGTTTGCAAAAACTATGGTTTCTTGCGGGAGGTACTCTAAATGAGAATTATCAAGAATATTTATCTTTGTTTTCTGCGAAGAAAAAGTCCCTTCAGGATTAATTTTTGATCTACCAACTGATCCATATACTTTCTGAGCTGAAGAGGTGGTTAATAAAACTTTCGAATTAATTCCAATATTTGCTTCAAATTCAAGCAAATCACCGCCAACAAGTCCTCCTGCCGTATGAAGTATAGGTAAAATACATCTTCCCTCTTGGTCATAACTGCATTTTAGTAATTTATAGGGAGATGTAAATTTAGATTTAAAGATTGTTTTATCGTCTTTCCCAAAAATTGATTTATTATTAAAAAAATTTAAGAAACAATTACCTTCCCAAGAAGATTTAGACATAATTGTTTTCTTGAATACTCTATTTAAGTTACTAAAAATATTTTGTTATGAGTAATAAAAAAGAAATTGTTGTAACTGATTGGATTAAGCAAAATTGCGATGAGGGTAATTATTTAAACCTTACACTAAGTTCTGATCAAAGAAGAGTCTTAAGGGGAAAAAGAAAATCAGATTGCAATCAAGAACTTCAATTACAATTACCAAGAGAGGGGAAATTGAATGATGGTGATATCCTTCGAACAAATCAAAAAAAACTCTTTATACAAATCATTGCGCAAAAAGAAAATTTAATAGAAATTACTGCTAAAAGGAATTTAGAGCTAATAAAGGTTGCTTATCATCTTGGAAATAGACATGTGGAAATTGAGATTAATGAAAATATCTTATTAACTAAAAATGATTACATAATTGAGGAATTGCTTAAGAACTTTGATGTTATTTTCTCAAAAGTTGAAAAAAAGTTTTTTCCAGAAATAGGAGCTTTTCATCATGAAAAAAAATAACTTAGTTAAGTATTTATTAATTAGTCCAAGTTTACCTGTGGGAGGTTTTTGTTATTCTGAGGGATTAGAGAGTTATTTAAAAATTAAGAATTTAGAAGAATCAGACCATATAAGGGATTTAATTACAAATGAATTAAAAATTGGGCAAATTAGAATTGAAGCTAAATGTTTAATAGAATTTTTTGATATTTTTGTAGAATTAAAAGTTGCTAATAATGTTAAAAATAACAAAAGAAGATTATTGAGTTTAGATAAATGGCTATTGTCTTTTAGAGATACTGTTGAGATAAGAGATCAACAGACTCAAATGGCTAAATCACTTTTTGAATTGACTAAAGAATTTGGATTTGAATATTTATATGAAAAAAATAAAAATATCTCTTGGTCTTTAGCATGGAGTTGGGCTTGCTTCTCTTTTCAAATAAATAAATTAGAAATGATCGAAAATTTTATATATGCATGGACTGCGAATCAACTTAGTGCTGCAATAAGACTTATACCCATGGGTTCAATAAAAGCACAAACTATTCAACTTGAGTTGTTGGATTTAATCTCAGAAGTTTCCCAAAAAATTGTAGACAGTAATATCAATGATCTTTATGTTGGGAATATAAGCTTATCTATGGCTCAACAAAACCATAATGATCTATATACAAAACTTTTTAGAAATTAATTTATGAGCAGCAAATTAAGAGTAGGAGTTGCGGGCCCAGTAGGCTCGGGAAAAACAGCATTAGTTGAAACTTTATGCATAGGTCTTAAAAAGGAATATAAAATAGCTGTTGTTACTAATGACATTTATACAAAAGAGGATGCTAATTTTCTCATAAAGAAAAAGATTTTAGAGGAAGGAAGAATTGTTGGAGTAGAAACTGGTGGTTGTCCTCATACTGCAATAAGAGAAGATTGTTCACTTAATAAAAATGCAGTAATGGATCTTGAAAACAAATATGATCCATTGGATTTTATTTTTGTTGAAAGTGGAGGTGATAATCTTGCGGCAAGTTTTAGTCCAGAACTTGTAGATTTATCTATTTACGTGATTGATGTATCGGCTGGGGATAAAATTCCGAGAAAAGGAGGTCCAGGCATTACAAGATCTGATTTGTTATTAATCAACAAAATTGATTTAGCTGATATGGTTGGTGCAAATTTAAATATTATGCAAAACGATACAGATATGATGAGAGATGGTAAACCATGGTTTTTTACAAATCTTAGTTCCGGCAGTGGTGTTGATGATGTTATTAAGTATCTAGTCGGTCAAATACCAAACATTTAAAGTCAAAAAAATAATCGGAAGTTTTATATTGGATTCAACAAAATGTTACTTACGCTACAAAACTAAATCCCACTCGTTAATAACTTTTACTTTATCCCCCCAATGTGGGTCAATTACCTAATTTAAACGAATTCATGAGAATTTCAAGGCGTATTTTGGCAGGTTTAGCTACTGCCTCTCTTGCCGTTTCAGTTACTTCATGCGGAGGAGGTTCAGACACTTCCGGAAGTTTCGATGACACAGTAACTGTTGGTATTTTACATTCCCTTTCAGGAACAATGGCCATATCTGAATCAACTCTTGTTGATACTGAAAAAATGGCTATTGCAGAAATCAACGCTGCCGGAGGAGTAACCGTTGGTGGCAAAAGCTACAAAATCGATTATATCGTTGAAGATGGAGCTTCTGACTGGCCAACATTTGCTGAGAAGTCTAAAAAATTAATCGACCAGGATGGAGTTCCAGTTGTATTTGGTGGATGGACATCTGCTAGTAGAAAGGCAATGCTTCCTGTGTATGAATCAAAAGATGCATTCCTTTACTACCCAATTCAGTATGAAGCTCAGGAATGTTCAAACAACATTTTCTACACAGGTGCTTCACCAAACCAACAATCAGAACCAGCAACTGATTTCATGTACAAGAGATCTCCTGCCGCTGGAAAGCCATTTTTCCTAGTTGGTTCAGACTATGTTTTCCCAAGGACATCAAATACAATTACCAAAGAACAACTTAAATCACTTGGTGGAAAGGTTGTAGGTGAAGATTATTTACCTCTAGGAAATACTGAAGTTGCTCCTATTATTTCCAAGATCAAAAAAGCATTAGCACCATCTGGTGGTGGAGTAATTATCAACACACTTAATGGTGACCAAAACGTTGCTTTCTTTAAACAGATTCAGGATGCTGGGATTACTCCAAGTAATGGATATTATGTAATGAACTATTCTATTGCAGAGGAAGAAATCAGTACTATTGGACCTGAATTCTTAGAAGGCCATTATGGTGCTTGGAACTACATGATGTCTATCGACACACCTGAATCCAAGAAATTTGCAGCCGATTTCAAAGCTCTATATGGAAGTGACAGAGTAGTTGCCGATCCACAGGAATCTGCTTATAACATGGTTTATTTATGGAAACAAGCAGTTGAAGATGCAGGTACATTTGAGAACAGTGCTGTTAGAGAAGCTCTAGTAGGACAAACATTCGATGCTCCTCAAGGACCAGTTGAGGTTATGCCTAACCATCACCTTGCTCAAACAGTAAGAATTGGTTTAATCAAGCCAGAAGGTGGATTTGAGATTCTTGAAGAAACTGATGGAGTTGTATACCCACAAGCATGGAACCAATTTGAACCTAGTTCAAAAGGTTATGCATGTGACTGGACAGACCCATCTAAAGGAGAAAGATATAAGCTTTAATTTCAAAGTTTACTTCTAAAGAGAAGAGGAGGCTTAATGCCTCCTCTTCTTATATCCACTTAAATTTTCTTCTTATTAAAATTGGAATTGCTTCTTGATAGTTTATTCAACGGTGTAGCGATCGGATCAGTTTTACTAGTAGCAGCTTTGGGCTTAGCTATTGTATTTGGTTTGATGGGTGTAATCAATCTTGCACATGGTGAACTAATGATGCTAGGTGCTTACACAACATATGTAACTCAATTAATTTTCAAACTCCCACTATTAAAACCCTATTACAACGCTTACGTTATAGTTTCTATTTTTTTTGCATTTATTGTCAGTGGAGTAGTAGGAATACTTTTAGAAAAAACTGTAATTAGAAAGTTATACGGAAGTCCATTAGAGACTTTACTTGCAACATGGGGAGTAAGCCTTATACTACAACAGTTTGTCCGCAGTGTTCCTTTAGCTTATGGGACAGGACTAGTAATAAGTCTCATAATAGGTTTATTTCTACCATCAGTATTTTCATCAAAAGTAAAAGAATCTATAAATTTTAAATATGTAAAATTTAGTTCATGGATATTTGCAGCTTTAGCGGGAGTTCTCTCTGGTAATTTAATTTCATCTTCAGTTAGCAAATTAAGTCGAGCTAGTGCAAGAAATGTGGATGTCACGGCTCCAGCTTGGATGAGGGGTCAGGTTGAAATTCTTGGAACAAACTTCCCAAAAACAAGATTAATGATAATAATAATTACTTTAATATCTGTGATTGCAATAACTTTATTTTTGAATCAAAGTGCTTGGGGTATGAGGATAAGAGCCGTAACTCAAAATAGAGAAATGAGTGACTGTCTTGGAATTTCAACAGAAAAAGTTGATGTTCTTACTTTTGGAATTGGTTCTGGATTGGCAGGTGTAGCAGGAGTTGCTGTATCTCTTTTGGGATCGGTTGGGCCTAATGTTGGAGGAAATTATATAGTTGGGTGTTTTATGGTTGTAGTTCTAGGAGGTGTAGGGAACCTATTGGGTACAATTTTTGCCTCTTTTGGAATAGGAATAATGACTGATTTAATTGGAGCTGGTCGCCTTTTATCAATATGGCCTGATATGCCTCTACCACTATCAAACACAATTAATTTCTTTGCAACTACCAGTATGGCTAGAGTTATGATTTTTGCGTTAATAGTAATATTCCTGCAATTCAAACCTACTGGTTTATTCCCCCAGAAAGGAAGGATGGTTGAGAGTTAATGGAATTTAAAAACTTAAAACTAAGCAAAAAAACAACTTTTGTTATTTGGGTTATCATTATTGCTTTTATTATCGCAGCTCCATCAATTCTTCCTGTTTTCAGATTGAATCTTCTTGGTAGATATTTATCATTAGCTATTGTTGCTTTGGGTGTAGATCTAATTTGGGGATTTACTGGTTTATTGAGTCTTGGTCAAGGTATATTTTTTGCTCTTGGTGGTTACTGTGCAGCAATGTACCTACAGATAACAAGCTCTTCTGAATTTCCAAATAATATTCCAGAATTCTTTGGACTTTATGGCGTAGATAATTTACCATTTTTCTGGGAACCATTTAGATCTTCAATCTTTAGTTTATTTGCAATTTGGGTGATACCTGCATTAGTTGCAGGAATACTTGGATTTCTTGTTTTTAGAAACAGAATAAAAGGTGTGTATTTTTCAATACTTACCCAAGCTGCTCTTTTAGTATTCTTTAATTTCTTTAATGGACAACAAAAACTTATTAATGGTACTAACGGGTTAAAAACTGATGTAACTCAACTTTTTGGACAAATGGTTGGTTCAGAATCAATCCAAAGAATGTTTTTTTGGATTACAGCCTTATTAGTTATTGCGGCATGGTTTTTTTCAAAATGGGTAGTAAAAGGAAGATTTGGGAATATTCTTATAGGGATAAGAGATGACGAACCAAGAGTCAGATTCACAGGTTACAATCCTGTCTTATTTAAAACAATAATATTTTCTATAGCAGGTGGTTTAGCAGGAATATCTGGTGCTTTGTATACTGTTCAATCAGGAATAGTATCTCCTCAATTTATGACAGTACCATTTTCAATAGAAATGGTTATTTGGGTTGCAGTGGGAGGAAGAGGGACTTTATTGGGAGCAATACTAGGAGCAGTCTTAATAAATTATGCAAAAAGTTTAGTAAGCGAAGCTTTGCCGGCAAGCTGGATGTTTATTCAGGGTGGATTATTTATCCTGGTAGTCACAGCATTACCAGAAGGTGTTTTAGGATGGTTACAAGGAGAGGGGCCAAGGAATCTGCTTCAAAAACTTGGTCTTAAAAGGAAAATCGAAACATACCCAAGTCTAGAAATTAAAAATGAAACGGAGGGATTAAAAAATGAATAAGAATACTAATTTTCTATTAAGCTTAGAAAATATAAGTGTTAGTTTTGAAGGTTTTCTAGCATTAAATGATCTAAACCTCAGTTTAAAAAAAGGAGAATTAAGAGCTGTAATTGGTCCAAATGGTGCGGGGAAAACAACATTTCTAGATGTAATAACAGGTAAAGTAAAACCTACTAAAGGTGATGTTTTTTTTAAAGGAAAATCATTAATAGGAAGAAAAGAACATAAAATTGCACGTTTAGGTGTAGGAAGAAAATTTCAAAGCCCAAGAGTATTTGAAAATCTAACTGTTAAAGAAAATCTTGAGATATCAGTAAGTACTCCTAAAAGTCCTTTAAATCTAATAAATAAAAAGATCAAAAATGATCAATTAGATGAAATAGAACATTTAATGAAAGTTATAAACTTATCTAAAAAAATCAATTCAAAAGCTGGTGCTTTATCACATGGTCAAAAACAATGGTTAGAAATAGCAATGTTACTAGGCCAAAAACCTGATTTAATGCTCGTTGATGAACCCGTTGCAGGTCTTACAGATGAGGAAACTGATTTGACAGCAGATTTATTAAAATCATTATCTGGAGATAATACAGTGGTTGTTATAGATCACGATATGGAATTCATAAGAAGACTTGATAGTAATGTTTCAGTTCTAAATCAAGGAACAGTATTATGTGAAGGTACAATGGATACTATTCAAAATGACAAAAGGGTAATTGATGTTTATTTAGGAAGACCGGAGGAATAAATATGAAAAATCTACTAGAAGTAAAATCATTAAATACTTATTATGGAGAAAGCCATATCCTCAGAGATGTAGATTTAAACCTTCAATCTGGAGAAATGATCTGTTTAATAGGTAGAAATGGAGTAGGGAAAACTACTTTATTAAAATCATTAATAGGGTTATTAAAAGCAAAGAAAGGAGAAATAAACTTTATTGGAGAGAATATAAACAGAAAGGCCCCGCACCAAAGAGCTAGAAAAGGAATGGCATATGTTCCTCAAGGAAGAGAAATAATACCTTATCTGACTGTAGAAGAAAACTTAATGTTGGGAATGGAATCGCTTCCTGGAGGGTTATCTAAAAATAAAAATATTGATTCAAGTATCTATGATTTATTTCCTATTTTAAAAGACTTTCTTTCAAGAAAAGGAGGTGATCTAAGTGGGGGGCAACAACAACAACTTGCAATAGCTAGAGCACTATTAGGTAAACCAAAATTATTGTTATTAGACGAACCTACTGAAGGAATTCAACCAAATATAGTATTAGATATTGAAAACGCTATAAATCTTATAATTAAAGAAACTGGTATCGGAGTTTTATTAGTTGAACAACACTTACACTTTGTTAGGCAAGCAAGTAGATATTATGCAATGCAAAGGGGAGGAATTGTTGCAAGCGGTCGAACAAGTGAATTAAGCCAAACAGTTATTGATAAATTTTTAAGTGTATAGAAATTAAACTTTCAAATATCTATTTAAAAATCACTTTTCGCATCTTATTAAATCAATACTATTAGGATGTGCATTTATATATTTATTAAACTCCATAGCTAGTGTTCTTGCTTCATAAGCATCTAATGCATAAAAACAATTTTCTAATCTAAGATTTTGAAAATCTCTATAATGAACAGTATATGGTTTTAAAAAAGACTCGTTATTCATAAAATTTTTAAATAGTTAAAATACTATTTGTTTAGATACTTTAACCATGCATAATTTTTTTAATTAAAGAAATATGTTTTGTTGCTTTCAATATATATTCAACCAAATACCAATAAAAGTATTAAAAATAATTCATTAAAAATTCAGCTTTTTTTATTTTTTCTAGTTTTATTTTTACCTTCAATCAAAAAAACAAACTTTGATAGAATCCCCCCAAATAAAGGAACCCATAATTTTTCATAAAAATATTTCATAATCTTCAACTATTAGGCCACATTAATATCTTCTAGACCTTCCATTTCCTTTAATAATTCAAGATCTATCGAATTAAATAGATACTGCATCAAAAGAAAATCAAGCTCATTTTTTAATAAATTAACTTCCGAAGAAAGTAGATCATCAACGAAATAATCGAATGGTTCCAAATCATTATTCATGAAAATAATCTATAATTTTGATTATTATTAATCATATAAAATATAAAAGTCAATTAAATTTTAAAATCAAAATATTACTAAAGTATTTTTATAAAATTTATTTAATTTTTTGAGTATTAGGAAGTTTTAAAAAGTTACATAATTTTTTTAATTAAGAGAGGAAATTATTATAAATCCTTTTGAATCATAAATTTAAAATCAATACGCACTATTAAGCCAACTAGGATTAAAAAAATTCCTAAATATGAATTTAAAGAGAGATCCAAATTAATAAACTTTACCTTAATTTATTTTAGCCTATGAAATCAAATCATCAAATCTTGAATTTAAACTCAGTTAAATAACAATAATTTATAAGCTTTTATATTAAATTGACAAATAAACTAAAAATATAAATTAAAGTTTAAAAAATTTCATTCTCTATGCAGGAATTTTTACAAAGAGATCTTGGTTCAAGCTTATTATCAATTTCAGTATTATTGGGGTGGCTGGGCATTAGTTTTGTTTTACTAAGAATAGTAGCGATAACAATTAAAAAAATATTAGAAGCCGTATTCAAAAACTCTAATCAATAATAATAAAAATTATATTTAAAATTTATCACAATTATAAAGACTAAATAAGTATAATGTCTTATAAATGACAATCTTAGATGAAGTAAAAATAGGAAACAAGGTTAAGGTTAATCTGGAGCTATCAAAAGATAGACTAACTAAAGAGACGATTGAAGCAATAAACATCTCATCAGAATGTACTATAAGTGATTTCAAAATCACTGATGGCATGGGTATTGGAGTAATTTTGAACTTATCAAATGGCAAAAATGAGTGGTTTTTTGAAAATGAAATTCAAATTCTTGATGAGAAAGGCAACATAATAGAAAAAAAAGTAAATAAAACTAAAAATAAAGAAAATAATTTTATATTGAATGCAGTTAATAATATCAATTACGAAGCTAAGTTTAAATCCAGTGAACTTTTAAACCCGATTAATTTTATATCTTGGATTATTTTTTCATTAAAAGATATTTTATAGTTAATTTTAATATTCAACTAAATAAATATATTTAGATTTTTAAAATTTATAGAATCCAAAATTAAAACTGACTTTTCAAATAATATGGGAGAGAATATTATTCAGGTTGAAAATTTATCAAAATCATTTGATATTTCATCAAAAGAACCTGGACTAAAAGGTACACTTCAGCATTTTTTTAAAAGAGAAACAAAAAGTATTGAGGTTATAAAAAATATAAATTTCGGAATAAAAAAAGGAGAAATAGTAGGTTTTCTTGGGGCTAATGGAGCTGGGAAAACAACCATTCTTAAAATACTCTGTGGTTTAATTCACCCAACCCAAGGTCGGTTGTCGGTTGCAGGTAACCTGCCTTATAAAAGAAGGTCTAATTTCCTGAAAAATATAACCTTAATAATGGGGCAAAAACAACAGCTAATTTGGGATCTTCCTCCAATAGAATCTTTTTACTTAAATGCCGCAATTTATGACATAGAAAAATTTGAAGCTAAAAAAAGAATTAAAAAGTTGTCAGAAATGCTTGAAATTGAAAAGGAGCTTTATATACCTGTTAGAAAATTATCTTTAGGTCAAAGAATGAAATCAGAATTATTGGCAGCTTTAATACATAAACCAAATATATTATTTTTAGATGAACCGACACTAGGCCTAGATATTAATGCTCAAAGGAATCTTAGAAAATTTCTGAAAATTTATAATAAAGAAACAGGTGCAACAATTTGTCTAACTAGTCATTACATGAAAGATATTACATCTTTATGCAAGAGGGTATTATGTATTCACGAAGGTTGTCTTACATATGATGGGAGACTGGAAAAACTATTAAAAAAAATATCTCCTATTAAAGATATCCTAATAATTTGCAAGACGGATAAAGATGCTAAAGAACTAAGCAATTCAGGATTTAATATTAAAAATCAAAATCAAAAAGAAATTACAATAACAATTAAAAAAGATTCTATTAAATCTACTTTAAATAATATTCTTAACAAATTTGAGATCGAGGATCTATATATAAATGAGCCTCCTGTTGACGAAATAATTGGGGATATTTTAGTGAAGGAAAAAGTATAAATGTTTAATTTAAATAAAAATAAGCTAATAACATTATTAAAAGTACAGTACTCAAATATGTTGGAATATAGAGTAGAAATAGCTTTATGGGCAATATCAGGAATAATACCTTTTTTTATGCTCAATATATGGACAAATAATAACTTAAATGAATCTATTAACTTAAGTAATGTAATGCTCTCAAGATATTTTTTGAGTGCGTTTTTTGTAAGGCAATTTTCCGTAGTTTGGGTTGTCTTTACTTTTGAAGAAGATGCTCTCTTGGGTAAAATTTCCCCATATTTAATTCAACCTTTAAACCCATTTTTTAGATACTTTGCTCAACACATAGCAGAACAAATAACACGCTTCCCTTTTGCCATAATAATTGCGTTAATTTTTTTTCTAATAAATCCAGAAAGTATATGGATACCAAACTTAAGTCTATTTTTATTAGCATGTTTTTCTACATTTTTTTCTTTTCTAATTCAATTTCTGATTCAATCAATTATTGCTTGCTTCTGTTTTTGGACAGAAAAGGCTTCTTCAATAGAAAGATTGTTATTTATCCCAACTTTATTCCTTTCAGGACTTTTAGCCCCAGTGATATCATTCCCAGAATATGTTAAATCATGGATATACCTAACCCCATTCCCTTACTTAATTGATTTTCCAGCAAATATATTATCTGGGAATAATACAAACATAATTTCTGGATTTTTTATGCAGATATTTTGGATTTCAGTTCTTTTCCCCATATTTATAAGGACTTGGTCTCTGGGAACAAAAAAATATACAGCGATGGGTTCATGAAAATAAAAAAATATTTAAAAATTTATTCATTATTTTTAAGTACTTCTATAGCCTCAGAATTGGAATATAAGACTAACGTAATAATTGACTTTATTACTGCAATTTTAAGCTTAGTAGGGAGCGTATTTTTATTAACTATATTTTTCCAAAATACTGATAATATCGGAGGATGGAATTTTGAACAAGCCTTAATTATTCAAGGAATATATACAATTTTAAATGGAATTACTAATACATGGTTCAATCCAAATCTTACCGAAATAGTAAAACACATAAGAGAAGGAACCTTAGATTTTGTTCTTCTTAAACCCTTAGATAGTCAATTTTTTATTTCCTTAAATAAAATAGCACCGTCTGGATTTTTAGAAATAATATTAGGTTTTGCTCTACTATTTTATTGCATAGGTATTAATCAAATAAATATAAACTTAAGTTTTTTATTATTATGTCTTACAACATTGTTTTGTTCTATTGTAATTCTATATAGCTTATGGTTTTTAATCTCAACAACAACAATTTGGTTTGTAAAAACATGGAATGCGACAGAAGTCTTACGTTCTTTTCTTTATATAGGAAGATTTCCTTTAAATTCATTTTCATTCTCATTAAGGATATTCTTTAGTATTTTTGTTCCAATTGCATTCATAACGACAATTCCCTCTGAAGTTTTCCTAGGAATTGCACTACTATGGGAAATATTATTAGAAATAATAGTTGCTGTAATATTTTTTTTAGTTTCAAGAAGATTTTGGTTATTTGCCCTAAAGTATTACACTTCAGCTTCTAGCTAATTTTTATTTAACAATTTCTCGACATAAATCCCACATTTTTTGCTTAGTGTTTAAATTAGTTAATTTTGATAGTTTTTTGAAATTTAATGATGACTTTTCAATGGTAAGAAGACGACAAAGATAATTTATTTCATGATATCTTGATATCGTTCCAAGTTTAATTGAAACATTAGAAAGGATTACTATTAATGAAAGAAGAGCAAATATTAATAAGAAAGAAAAAGAAGAATTCCAAAGGTCATCATTTTGAGTCTTAACTTCGAATTTCATTATTCCATAATATGTTGAGGGCACTTGATAGCGGCAATTGCAATTGCAGACACTTTAAAATTATCTGATTTTTCAATTACTTCTTTAACTTCTAGTGGACCAAATTTTTCACTTGCATCACTATAAGAAAGAAGTAAAGATTTATAATTATCATGACCTACATTCCTATATTCACAGAAATTATCACCAACAAAATTCAATAGTGTTAGTAAGGTTAATTCGATCATCAAATTTTAATTATTAATAACTTTTACCGATAATACATTGTATCGAATCTTTAACAAGCACGTTTAGTTAATAAATTTCTTAATCTATAACTTAATTACTTGAATAAAAAATTTAGAATATTACAAAATATTATCATAATTAAAAGACTATTTAAAAATCTCACAAAAAAGCACTACCTGTAGTGTGTTAATTGAAATTATACTCCACTACCTATGGGGGGTTGCAATTTTATTAAAATTGGTTTAAAAATAAGATTCCCCATCACCCGGTCTCACTAATGTGAGGCCTTTTTTTTACTTCTAATAACCTTAGAAATTATAAAAAATTAAATTTGGTCTGAAAGTATTTTCTAATACAACATCAATCCAGGAAGATAATTAAAATTTTAAAAAATTGTTCTTAAAATGAACCTCTCACTATTAACAGCTACAGCAGCTGTTGGGCTTTTTTTAACTACAACAGTTGTTCTAACATTTGCCATAAGTTAATTATATATCAATGAACCAATTGCTTTTACTAACAAGCTAACTCCAACAAGTAGGCATACAACAGTAAAAGTATTCTTAATGAGTTTATTCCCTTTTAAATTAGATAAATGAGCACCAAAATATCCACCAGAAAAAGATCCTAAAATAAGAATTACTAATAAATTTTGAGGTATATAACCAATTCTGTTCAAAAAAAAGGCCCCTATTGCATTCCAGAAAATACCTACTGTAAGAAAAGTTAAACTAACAGCTCTAAGGAAGTCCATCTTAAAAGTTTTAATTAATAAAATAGTTACTAATAAACCAGTTCCTGAAGAAATAGAACCGTTAAGGATACCAATAAAAAATATAGAAATAACAAATTTAAATTCTAATTGGGATTTGATAATATTATTTGTTGAATTCAAACCTAAACTTGGTTTTAAAAAAGTGTATAAAGCTAAGATTATTGAAATAAGTCCTAATATTAAATACAGATATTGCTCAGAAAGGAATTTCACAATATAAGTTCCCAAAATAACTCCTGGAGTTCCAAAGAATAATATTTGCCATAAAACATAAATATTATTTTTAATATATTTAAAATTCCTAATTGATCCTCCTAAACCAAGAGCAACAGTAGCGACTTTATGAGTAGCAAGAGCTTGATAATAAGGTAATCCAAATATAATCAAGGCAGGTAATTGAATTAATCCAGCACCACCTCCAGAGATAGCTGAAAATGTATTAGAAATAAAAGAAATTAAAAATAATAAAACGTTATTGTAAAAATTAAAATCAGTATAAATTGGTAAATATATCAAAGTTATTAGCATTAAATATAATTCTTACTTTTTTTAAAAACTTCAATTAAAAGACGTTAACATAATATATTTATAAAGTAGTTTGAAATTTTTTAAGTTATTCAGAACTAAAGAAAAACTGTTATTATCATTATAGTTATCAAGATTATTATGCATAAGCAAGATGCAATTTATCTTAATCAACTATGTCCTAAAATTGGCAATAAAAACTGGAGAGATTCTCTCCATAAATTAACTAAGAATACTTGCATTTATTGTGGCAGTCCATCTGAATCTCTTGATCATTTACATCCAAGGTCAAAGGGAGGAGAAACTATCACAAAAAATTGCGTTCCTTGCTGTTTATCCTGCAATGGTAAAAAATCTGATAATGAAGTACTTAATTGGTACAGGAGTCAAATTTTTTATGATCCAAGAAGATCAATGGCAATTAGAGCGTGGTTTAATGATGATTTAAAGTTGGCTTCTGTCTTATTAAACTATATAAATTAATTTATTTTTATTATTCCCGTATAAATTATGAAAAGCTATCTTTTATTGATTGAAGTTGAATAAATTTATTAAATATAATTTTGATTATAAAACAATTTATTCATATAAAAAACTAAACATGAAAAGATTTTTTCATGTCGACGAAATCATTTTTAAAGAAATAGATGATAGAAAATTCTTTTTTCCAAATTATAGGGGATTCAATCACTTTTCTTTCTGGTGATTTTACAGAAAAAATTAAAGCAAAAATTACAATAACAGTTCCAAAAATAACTATTATTACATTTTTATCGGAAATATTATTCATAAAAAGATTTTAACTAGATAATTTTTTATCAGGAGTTGTCTTATCATAGATTTCTAAAAAATATGATTTAAAATAATCAATTCCTTCTTTGCCCATTAATCCAAAAGACCACCCGCAATCGTTTATGACTTTTATAGAAATTTGATTAGCCAGATCTTCTTTTTCAATCCATTTTTTCTGAGGATTATATGAAAATGAAGCAATATTTTCGGTCTTAATTAAAGCGGATGTCATAGCTTCGTCCTTGGACAATCCATTTTTTATTGCATTACAAAACTTTTTTGAAAAATTTTTTGATATCCTATTCTGAAGAAGACTTACCGTAGGGTCAGAAGTATGAGATGCAAATGAACTCAAAGGATGTAATAAAACAACCACAAAAAATACAAAGCAAAAAAATAGTCTTAACAAATCGTCCTATTTATTAATATAAATATTATAAGTATTCACATTTTAATATTTAAAGAGCCAAATAGTGAATAAATTTCTTTGAAATAGTTTTAATTAAGATTTCAATTTATTAAATAAAAACAACTATAGATGGAACTTAGTAATAGTATTTATAGGTAAATTTTGATTTAATTATATGGACCATTTAGTATTGACACTCCTTTTCTTTCCTGATTGGACAAACGGATTACCTTCTGATTTTTTAATTCTCCATTTCTTTGTTGGAGCAGCTATTTTTCCATTTAATATGATACATGCTAGAGCAAGAAAGATTGATGCTCAAAATCCTGAGGAGGCTGCTGCAGGTTATAAAAATTCAAATAGTACTACTTACTATGGATATGAAGAGATCAACTAGAAACAAATAAAAGTTTTAAATAAGTTACATTTTTGATGAAAGTTTTTCTAAACTCCGGGATAGATTTAAAAATCTTCAGCCCTACAGAACCCATTGGGATTTTTATTCTATTTATAGGATTAGTTTTTAGTGGAATGATATTCTATATCATTTACGCAGTAAGTATTAATAAAGAATCAGTAGAAGATAAAAAAATGAGAAATGAAAGAGAATCTATTCAACAAGAAAAAATTGGAAAACTATTTCCTAAGAAAAAATAAATTTTATAGTTTTATTTTTAAGTAAAGTTACGTTTATGTAAGTTACTAAGATATCAAGTGGATCATTAAACATTAGTCTTAATTCTTTAAATTGAAACATTGCAAAATTTAATCCTATCAAGACTTTTAATGATTCGTGTGAATAAATTCAATCTGATTTGGTTGAAATGATATTTTATTTATTCTCCTTTAATGCTAGAACTTAATAGAGAGAGATTATTTATTTTGGAAAATAAATATTTATTCCTTTTTTTAGCTAGTGGAATAGTAAATGAAGAGGGTTTTTGGCTTATTGGAGTCAAAAATAGTGACTCAAAAATACTTGATGATAAAACTCTTTTGGAATGTCATAGAAAAGAACTAATAGGATATGAATCAGCAAAGGAAATACTTAATGCAATAAACTTGAATTTAGATAATTTAATGAAAGATTTAAAAAAAAACAATTTTTCAATAGATGAACCCCCTAAAGGGATTTCATTTAATATTCCATTAAACTTTTTAGAAAATATATTTGATTTCTGGTTAGAAAAATATAAGGATAAGGAAATATGGGAAATCTGTCTTGGTCTTCTGAAAATCAGAAAAAGAGTATCACTCTCAACTTTAATTAAAAGTGAGAGCATAAAAGGAGATTCAAAAAAATTTGCTATAGAAATCGAAAATCTACATAAATATCAGCCAAATTCAATAAAAAATAAACGTTCAAATGAGCCAATGTGGAAATAATTCCATATTTTTGAAATGAAAATGTTTACTTATTTAATATTTAAGTAAAATTAAATATATTTATGTATAAAAATATGAATAAGCCATATTCATTTAATCAAGAACAAATGAACGGGATCGTTGAAGACGTTTATTCAAAAATAATGAAAGAATGCGAAAAATTAAAAAATGAGACCAACTGTCCTAACGAACAATTAGTAGCACTGTTAAGTGTAATTGCCTCAAACTTTGCTCCAATCATTGAAAATAAAACTAATTAGAATGACAAAATATTTTACATGGAGTGAATTTGATAAAAGTGTTGATTATATTGCTAATCAATGCATAAAACTTAAATTATCAGGAATATATGGTGTTCCAAGAGGCGGTCTATGTCTGGCAGTTGCTTTAAGTCATAAATTAAATGTTCAATTAATTGAAAAGCCTTTAAAAAGTTCACTGATAGTTGATGATGTTTATGAAACTGGTATCACATTAAGTAGTTATAAGAATATTGAAGGTGTTAATTTCTTTGTCTTAGTTAGTAAAAAGAAACCTATTTGGTGGAAGACTGTAAATTTATCTCTTAAAGAAGAATGGATAGTATTTCCATGGGAAAATAAAGAAAATAAGATTAAAGAAGAAAAAGAATACAAAAGTAAAAGGAGGCTAAAGTGAATAAAAAAAAATTATATTTAGCTAATCCATATGGTTTTTCAAAACAAACTAAAAATCTATTACCTGAATTCATTAAAATATTTCAAAATTTAAATGTAGAAGTTTATGAACCTTTTGAGAGAACCAAGCATTTAATTACAAACAAAAATAATTGGGCTTATGACCTAGCAAAAACAAATTTCAACGATTTAAAGTCATGTGATTGTATTTTTGCGATTGTTAACGGTAACCCTCCAGATGAGGGAGTAATGGTAGAACTAGGAATTTCTATTGGGCTTAATAAAGAAATATTTTTATTTAGAGACGATTTTAGAAACTGTTCAGATAGTGATCAATATCCTCTAAATTTGATGTTATTCGTAGCCCTATCTAAAGAAAGTTGGTCAAAGAATTATTTTGAATCCATAGAGGATATACTTAACCCAAAGAAGAATTTTCTTAATTGGGCAAAAGGAAATAAGAATCTTTAGAGTTATTCTCAAAATATTGAGTTATAAAAATCATTAAAATAACCTTTAAAATGATATAATCATATTTATTTAGTAAATTTTGACTCAAGTTACTGTTGGAGAAAATGAGGGTATAGAATCTGCCCTTAGAAGATTTAAAAGGCAAGTCTCAAAATCAGGGATATTTGCTGATTTAAAGAGATTAAGACATCATGAAACTCCTATTGAAAAATATAAGAGAAAATTACAACAAAGAAGAAAAGCAAGAAGAAGATAATTTATACTATAACAAATATCTTTAATTAGTTAAAAGGTGGAAATTTATAATTAGGCACTATGAAAATTGTGATAATACCTTTATTAACCACTATGAAACTTAATAGTTAATCTTTTTATATTCCAAAAATATTGATATTTTTTATTTAATATTCTTTAGTTTCTTAACAAGATTGATTCCTACTCCAGGAACAGAAAGAAGATCTTCATCTTTTGCAGAAGTAATTGACTTTGGAGTTTTAAAACCAGCCTTATAAAAGGCCTCTGCGCTCTTAGCTCCTACACCAGGAATAGCTTTAAAAGATTCTATTATTTTTTTCGAATCATCTTTCTTCGTTTTAGATTTGGAGGCCTTAGAAGACTTTACAGACTTCTTCTTGGTTTTTGATACATTTTTTTTAGGTAAAGGAATTTCTGTAGAGGTCTCGCTCTTAAAAAGGATTGATTTTAACTTACTTAAAAATTTAGTAATCATTTATTCAAAAATTAGATAATTTAATAAATTCTACATTTCAATAAAAAATAAATTAATTTTTTCAAACAATCAATAATTTTAAAAAGAAATAATAGAAAATAATTTTTATTTACATCTATATTAAGTCATATATTTATTTATGATGCAAGTTAAAAATCAAATGAGGAACTATATAAATATTTTAAAGTTCATATTTAAATTATTGATCTAATCCAAGAATGAAATATTAAATTTATTATTATTTGCAGTTTAATAATTCAAATAAGATATTTAATTGAAAATCAAGTATTTTTTAAAAGATAAGTTAATAATAAATCCTTTGAAATAATTTTACATATCCGTACTCTACTAAAAAATAAAATCCAAAATTTTAATTTCTAATATAAAAACTATTTTAAAAATATTAACCTAAAACCATACCAAAATTTAATAATAAATTGACTTATTAAATTTTTTTGACTTAACTATTATGAGATACATTTCTTCAATCTTATTCAACTAATTTTTGAATATGCAATTAATAGTTATTAGTGGACCATCTGGAAGCGGAAAAACTACATTATCCGAAAGGATATTAAATAAAATAAAAAATGGAATAATATTAAATACAGATAATTACTATAGAACAGGTATAATAAGTCAGATATTATCACGAACATTAACTTCGTATTTTGACAGAAAAATAAGCTTCAACTTTGGATTATTTAAAAGTGATCTTGAATTTATTGTAAAAAACGGATTTTCTGATTTCTATTATAAATATAATTTCAAAAGTAAATCTATAAAAAAAGTATATAAAAATACTAAAAATATAAGATTTCTTATTATAGAAGGAATATTTGGACAAGAAATATTAAAAAACCTTTCAAAAGATAATTGCCTTTTAATTACATTAAAAGCTAATAAACAAACTTGTTTGAATAGAGTAATTAAAAGAGATTTTTTAGAAAGAGGTAAAAGTAAAGATCTTGCAAAAAGAGACTTTATAAAAGCATGGGAATTATTTCATAAAAACAAAAAAAAATATAATTCAAGAAATTATTTCAACACAATTGTCATTAGGAAGAAGAGTGATATAGACATTCTATTAAAAAAAATAATTAATCTAGTGAACTAATTTTATAAGACAATTTTAATGCACTCAATATTGCGCCTTCAATCCTGCCAAACCCCTCTAAATCAAACCAATCACCACAAAAAGCTATATTATATTTATCACAAACTTGCAAATTTTCAGGTATCCCTAAACCAGATGGTTGAGATGCTCTCCATTTCATAATAGAAATATCCTGATAATCTATTAGTTTATTTATATAAGAATTATTATTAAATATTTGATTGAAATTATCTAATAAGATATTTTTAAATTTCTTTTTATTTTTGCTTTGAAAATATTCAGCTATAAATTTTTTATTTCTCGTATGTAGGACAATACCTATTTTATTATTAATTTGTTTTTGAAATATAATCCTTTCAAATTTAAATTTTTCTTCTAGAAGATTATTTAAAAGGAAATACCTAAATCTATTCTTATAGTTATCTTTATAACAATAATTGGATTTTGTATAAATCAAAAAAGTTAATCTTTGAACATATTCTTGCTTATTAAGAAGATTTAAAATTGTATCAATTTTTTTATCATTATTGATTGGAATAGCTTCCCTCAAGGGGATTTGATTTATCTTCAAAATATCTAAAGATCTTTTATGTAAAATTAAATTACTTGAACATACAAGAAATTTCGTTTTAAATTTATACCCATTTTTTGAGGTTAAAATCCAATAATTATTTTCATATTTTAATTTAACTATTAAAGTCTGAAAGAAAAAATCAACTTGATTTTTCAAATTATTATGAATAAGAATATTTTTAGATAAATCAGACATAGAAGAGATTGAAGTATAATTTTCGCAATTATGAAAATCGCAAATTATTTTTTTTTGATCTCTAGGATCTTCATATAATTCAATTAAATCAGAAGGATCTGATTGGATAATTTTTGAATCTAATAATTCCTGAATGAAAGTTTTTAACAACTCATTATTATTACTGTTGCAAATATTGAAATTTGGGGAACCATGATTGAGTTGCCATCCACTATTACTAATACTATTTCTTGTACTAGAACGTCCTCCAAGATTTCGACCATTTTCTATTATCGCAATCCTACCTTGGTAGCCATTTTTCAGATGAAAAGATGAAAATACACATGAAGATATTCCTCCACCAATAATTGCAATATCATAAAAAGTATCATTAATCATAATTTTTTCGTATTTATTTTTTCATTAAAGAATGAATATCTTGTAATTTTTTTATTGAAGAACATTCAGTTTCAATTATTGGGCAAATATTGTTATCAAGATAGATTTCAATTAAATCTTTTGTAAATGCGTAAAAATAATCAAGCGAATTAAGATACTTCTCTGAAATAAAAACTCCTTTCCAGGGACGAAATTTAAATCGGGAAATAAATTCCTTTGATGGAATTAATAAGCTCCCGAAAATTTTCACATTTTGATCTTTAATATTAGATGAATTATTAAGAACAGAATCTTTTAAAAAATTAATTTCTTTTTCAAGTAATTTAATATCAGTTCCAAATTGAAGCCATATTGATTTAGTTAATCTAGAAGAAAATTTCTTTTTTATTCTTTCTCTTTCTCCGCAACTATTGTAATGATTTTTCAAGTATGGGTTATAAGCAATTCCTATATTAATATTTAAATTTTTTTCATTTTTGACATCTTTCAATACATCTAATACTTCAAAGTTTTTTTTCTTATTAGATCCTGAAACCAGTAAAATTTCCTTATTTTTATAAAACTTACATGTTTTAATAAAATTTAAAAACTCTAAATATGAATATTCTCTATTCTTTGTATATTGATGATAAAGACTATAATGATATATGACATCTAAATTTTTATAGTTTTCACCAATATATTTTATAGTCTCATTTAGGAAATCTTTTTTTATTACCCCTTTGCATGGGATATTGATTTTATTAATATTATTGGATATGCAAAAATTAAGTTTTTTTTCTAATTGAAAAGTATTTTTAAAAGATAACTCGAATCTTAAATCATTTAACATGTTCCAATTATAAAAAATTTATAAGTAAAAAGAGTTAACGAAAGCATGCGTCAAATACAACTCTTTTTTTTGAATTATTATTTATTCTATTACCTTTTAATATGTAATTTGGAGAAATAGCTAAAGCAGCCTTTAAAGAGATTTTTTCTTTGGAATATTTTTTCAATTATATCTTTAAAACATTTCCAATTGTTAGGTATAACTATCCCTGGCCAAGGGTTCCATAAACCTTAAACTAATCCTGATAATAATAAAAATGAAGTTCTCATATGAAAAACAATAAAAACATTATAAAAATAATTATATTCTGAGGAAAATAAAGATTGGAAGAACTTACAAAAAATTACCTTATAATTTTGTATTTTTATTAATACAATTATTCTTATCAAATGAAATATATGAAGAGGTCGAGGGGTTAGAATAATCTAAACAAGATTACAAAAAAATATGGCAAGTCAGGATTATCTAATTGCAATTGCATTAATAGAGCAAAATAATGTCAGGGCCATGCCTTTAGGTGGGAAAGAGATTAAAGAAAAACTAGAAGAAGAAGGTAATTTAATTAAACTTGGGGAAGAAGTAATTCTAAATCTTCTTTTAAGAGTTTTCCAAAGAAGTGATGAAGGAGCCTTAAAAAGAGTATCCGAAGATAAAGGCCTACTATTAGTTCATATGCATCCAAAAAGAATGCAGAAAGAACTTCCATTTATAAAATCTGAATGGATAAGAGACGGAGATACAACACAATTTTTAAAATATTTAGGTAATCTATCAAAAGAAATATGGACAGCTTCTTTTCTAAAATATAAGGGTCTGGAATTAGTATCAATAGCAAAAAACGAAGATATATAGCTTTTTATATACAATCATAATTTTTAAAATATTCTTTAATTAATTCATTATTTTCGCTAGATATTTTTATACACTTCTTTTTATTTCCAAAATTAATTGATACATAATTAAAATCATTTTTAATATGCAAGGCACAATTGCCTTCTATACAAATACAAGAATCAATTCTTTGGTTTTTAATTATTTTTTTTACGAAAGGTTCTCTTTCTTTTTCCTCATCATAATGAGGGCATGCTATCCCCTTTATTATTCCCAAACAATTTATTATCTCTAATTTATCAGCGAAAGAGTCCGTAATTCCTTGATCAAACCAGCATATCGCGCCGGCACTGACACCACTCATTATTATGCCTTTTTCATAAGCAATTTTCAGAATATTCTGCAGATCCCATTCTTTCCAAACCGCCAACATACTTTTTGTATTTCCTCCCCCAACATAAATAATATCTTGGGATAGAATTTTTTTTCCCAAGTTTTCTGTTCTTGAAAAGAAATCAAGATGACTAGTTATACAATTTAATTTTGAAAAAGCTCTATAAAAATTTAATTTATATGAATCATTATCTCCTGATGCAGTAGGAATAAAGCAGATTTTTGGTCTTTTCTTTTTAACTAATGAAGTAATATATTTCTCTATCTTAAGTTCACCTAAGGACCTTCCAAAACCTCCACCTCCAATTGCCACAATATTTTTATTTGACATTGCAATTTGAACTCAACTCAATGAATTTAAAACAAATTACCCAAAAAGATCAACTTGATTTAAAAAAAATATATTTTGATTCAATAATTTCTATAGATGAGAAAATTTATACTTCAGAACAAAAAAGAGCTTGGGCAAGTCAAGCCTGGGATAATGAATATTTTAATTTATCCTTAAAGGAAGGTAAAGGATGGCTTATTTATGAAAGAGAGAAGATAATTGCATTTGCCTCAAGATATCCAAATAATAGAATTTCCCTTTTATATTGCAGAGGAGATTCACAAAGGAAAGGTTATGGGACAAAGTTACTTCAAAAAATAGAAAAGGAAGCCATAAAAGAGGGTTTATCTTGCTTAACAACAGAGGCAAGCTTAATTAGTTATAAATTATTTCTAAAAAATAGCTGGAAAATAATTCGTAAAGAAAAAATAATTATCAAGAATATAACATTTGAAAGATATAAGATGATAAAAAATTTTTAATTGCTTAAATAAAAAAATGAGTAGCAGAAGCAAAAAATTATTATTATTGCAAAGATCCCTTATTTGGTTTTTATATTTATTTTCAGGTTACATACTCTATTCAAAAAAAGGATATTTATTTTCTATATTTATTACCTTCGCAAAGGTAATTTATCCATTATCAATTTTTTGGTTACAAATAAGGATAAAAAGGAGTGAAAAGTTCTTACCAATAGATTCAGCCATGAAAACATCCCAATTATGGTTTAATCTATTGCCTGTTCTAGCATCCTTTATTACCGTAGTCTTAAGTATATTAAATACAATTTTTTACCTCATAGATAAGGTTATATAGATATTAAGGCTAAAAAGACAAAACATTATGTAAAGAAAATTGCGATTTCAGATAAATTGCTTAAATTTTAAATAGTAATAAATTATTTTTTTCATGCAAAACATTACTTTTAAAGGAAATGTTAATTTTGATAATCAAAAGGAAGAATTGAACGAAAATGAATTGTTCTCTCTAAAAATTACTGACAGTTTATATAAAAAAGATATTGGGAAATTCCTAGAAATATTATCATCTCATTTCATCCCGTAAAAAAATCCCTACATGATGTTCAAATTAAAACAGTGCAAGAAATAAGTTTGTTTTTGACAGATAATATATTTAAATAATAAAAAATCTAATGCAAATGTATCTTGCGGATTGTCAATTTCCAGATATTGATAATCAGGTTAAGGCCTATAAATTATTTGTAGAGGCATGGGAGAATGGCGAAATGGCTAAAGCTGACAAAACTGAAAATTTTGAAATGCTCTTTAGAGTGCATGCTCCTGGTGAAGGAAGAGTAGTTTGTTTATGTAAAGCTTATAGTGATAAGGAAGTTTTTGAACATTTCGCCCCTTGGAGAGCAAAATTTGGAATTCATATGGAATTTACTCCTGTGACCAGTTGTCAAAACATTGTCGATTATCACAAAGACTTATTTAAATCAATGAATTAATAACCTATTAAATTTGTTTTTTAATGTGAAAAAACCATTCTCAAATATTATTAATAAAGATAAAAATACATCTTTATCTAAAAAATTTCCTAAAAAAGAAGATAGTGAAAAATCAAAACCTTTAATAATTTTCGGAACTATTGTTTCATTATCTTCTATATTTTTGCTCCTTTATACAATAAATAACAAATTTGGCTGATATGAGTAATTTACACAATTACTTTTATCTTGTATTTGAATTATATTTGTAAAAAATAACTAAATTTTATGGCATTTGAACAGGGTGGCATGGCTTCAGGCCTTCTGATTATCGCAGTTTCAATCGTTTTTGCTGCTGGATTTGGATTTTTAGTATTACATTTTGTACCCGGAACACCTTTCTAATAACATTATTTATTAATTAATTTGATCAAAATTATATGTTCACTGTCTCAAGATCTTGCACAGTGTTATCTTCTTCTTTTTTATTTTTGACTCTATAAGCATAAATTAGTGAACCTAGCGCAATAGATGTAGAAGCTAATATTCCTGAAATAAGTATCAAAGCAAACAGGCCACCTATCAACCCCCCTTTTAATCTAAGTAAATTAGACTTTATGAGAAGAATTAGTAGAAAAAATGTAGTAGCTTTCAGAGAAGTAATTTTAATGAAAGCTAGAGGAGCAAAAGGGTTTAATAACATTTAAATTTTTTATATTTATTACTCTAAAAAATATTTCTTAAAACTGCTAAAAAAAAAAGACTCAAAAAGAGTCTTTTTATACTTAACTTAAAAAAACTATTAATTATTTATTCATCAGTATCAAACTTGCTAAGATTTGGTCCCGCGACTAAACCAACAAGCCCAAAGAGGACTAAAGAACCAATCCCAACACCTGCTGCCCAAGGATTAAAACCGCCAATGGCGAATGAAGCTAATAAATTCATAGATTTTTAAATACAATTATCTCGGAGATAGCATACAGAATTATTGAAGGTAATATACCAAAATTGAGACATTTCTTTGTAATTCAAAGGTGATTCGATCGAGAGAAGGTTTTGTAGCTAGATAAATATTTGACAAAGAGCATACTTTACTTGTAAGTCATTGATGTACAACAGGTCACTATTTTTTCACTTAAGATCAAATTATTGAAAATAAATCGTCATGAATACAAATTTAACATTTATATATGATGGAGAATGTCCTTTTTGTAATCATTTTGCAGAACTTTTAGAACTTAAAAGTAAAATAAATAAAATTTCTATTCTCGATGGTAGAAAAAATCCAAAAATAATTAAATCTCTTTTAGAGAAAGGTTATGACATAGATAGAGGTGCAATCCTTCTTAAGGATGATGATATATTTCATGGAGCTGAAGCAATAAATAAATTATGTAATCAAATAAATAACCCGTCTGGCAAACTTTTAAAACTCTTATCAAATATCTTTAAATCAGACAAAAGAACAAATTTATTGTTTCCCTTCCTTATAAGAGCAAGAAGATTAGCCTTAATTGCAAAAGGTGTGCCAACTTCTTTGGTTTGAAAAAATGATTCCCTCCAAATTAATAAATGACATATTTTTAAGCTTATTTGTGATTAAAAGATAATTTATTATTTCTTAGCTAGAACATAGAAGTAATATCTAAAAATAATGATAGAAAACTTCAATCCATTTATTTCTTTAGGTGGTAAAGATCAGAAAATAAATCATATGGCAGAAGCAGCACTAGAAATGAATTTAACATGCAATGATTTAAAAAAAGATCTTGATTTAACTGATGGGGACGTTATTGATATGTTGCAATTAGTGATGGATGGGTTTAAAAATAGAAATTAAATAAATAATCTCACTCAAAAATTTAGTTTTCCTTAAATTTTTAATGAAAAGTATACAAATAGAATTTTCAAAATATGAGTCAGTAAATTCATTATGGTCTGAATTGATAGAACATCATGGATTTGAAAGAGCTAAAAATATTGTTTCACAAGCTATAGATTTACAAAAAATGAATGGCAATAAAAATGTAACCATGCCAATTATATTTTCAGGGACTGGAGGATTAGCATTAATTCCTATTCAATCATTAAAAGAAAAAACTTTAAAAAGTAAATCAAAAGAAAATCAAGTACTTATATTTAATCTCAAAAAGAAATCATTTCAAATTTTAAATGAAGCTAAACATTAATAAAATTTTTTGAAAACCTTTAAATAAAACAAATTAGATTAAAAAATATCTCATAACAGAATTAATTGATATACCAAACCTATAGAAAATTTTTACTCAATATTTACAAATTTAATTTATAGTCTATTTATATTTATAACGAATAATGACTTTTGAAGCCAAATATCTAGGTTCAAACGGTTGGTTAATCAAATTTGATAAAACCAACTTAATAATAGATCCCTGGCTTACAGGTGATTTGATATTCCCTCCAGGAGAGTGGTTTTTCAAAGGTTCACTAGATAATGAAATTTTAATTGAGGAAGACATTAATATAATTCTCTTGACGCAAGGGTTACCAGATCATTGCCATATTCCTTCATTAAAAAAGTTTAAAAAAGATATTGATATCATCTGCCCCAATAGTGCAAAAGGAATTCTTGAAAAATTAGGATTTACTTCGATCAAAGTTCTTAAACCAACAGAAAAAATCAGGCAAAAGGATCTAGAAATAGAAGCTACTGCTGGTGCTCCCGTACCACAAATAGAAAATGGATATATAGTAAAAGACTATAAAGGAAAGGGTTTCTACATAGAACCACATGGTTATCTTGATGAAAATGTTAATTCTCAAGAATTAGATGCAGTTATAACTCCAATAATTAACCTTGAACTTCCTCTTGTTGGATCTTTTGTAAAAGGGGCCGATGTGCTTCCCAAATTAATAAAAACTTTTAATCCAAAATATATACTTTCAAGTACTGCTGGAGGAGAAGCAAAATATACAGGCCTTTTAAACAAATTTATATCAGTTCAGGAATATGAAGAAGAAGTAAAATGTAACTTGGTAAATTTAAAAACTATGGATTCTGTAAAAATTTAGATATTTTTAATAAAGATAATTTATAACTATATCGTTAGTGCTTATAAACTAATAAAATAGAAAAAGATAAGGGTTATCTAAAATTTATTCGTTATTTTTCTCAACAATTTGTCTATTTGCACTAAACACATCCTATTTTTGCGACAATAATAAGCTCGATTTAGTAATTAGAAATAATATTAATGGAGATTTCTCAATAGTTAAAACCATCTCTGAAATTGAACCTGGAGCATTTATTAATATAGATTGGAATGGAAAAAAGCTAATGCTACCATATTCTCTTAGAAAAGATTACTTATCATTTACGGACAGAAAATGGGATTGGAGATACGAAATAAATCAAGAGGGATTGGTAAAAGATAAAAATCCGATATTGTATGAGTTACTTCCATCTGGAGTAATCAAAGATCATATATGTCAATTAGGAGAAACCTAATTATTTTAATTTATCATGAACATAATAATCTTTAATAATTTATTTAGTTCAGAAGATTAATTAATTAAATATGCTTAACCTTTCAGACAATAAGAACAATAATCAATATATAAAACTGGAGGATTATAAATCCTTTGATTATGAAATACCTAATATTTTTTTGGATTTCATAATTGAAGACAAAAGAGTAATTGTTAAAACCGAACTAAAATTGATCAAAAAGAATATCAATATAAATTCCCTTATTCTTGATGGGATAGATATATTTGTTGAAAAGATATATTTAGATGAATCTTTATTAGAAGAAAATAACTATTCAATACAAAAAAATAGATTATTAATTAAACCCATACTCAAAGAAACTTTTACGTTAAAGATTGTGGGAACAATTAAACCAAAGGAGAATTTTTCACTTTTAGGAATGTATGAAAGTAATGGAATTATTACTACGCAATGCGAAGCAGAAGGCTTTAGAAGAATAAGTTACCATTGTGATAGACCTGATATTTTAAGTAAATACAAAGTAAGGATAGAGGCAAATAAGGAAGATTATCCTGTTTTACTTTCTAATGGAAATCTAGTCAAAGCAAATGATCTTGAACACAGAAGGCACGAAGTGATATGGGAAGATCCATATCCTAAACCCTCATATCTTTTCGCTTTAGTTGCAGGAAAACTTAACTGCATAAAAGATAACTTCAATACTAAATCTAATAAAAAAGTAGAAATAAATATTTACGTGGAAAAAGGTGATGAAAAATATGTACAACATTCAATAAATTCATTAAAGAAGTCAATGAAATGGGACGAAGAAAAATATAATCTTGAATACGATTTATCTTTATTTAATATTGTTGCAATTAGGCATTTCAATATGGGAGCGATGGAAAATAAAAGCCTCAATATATTCAACTCTAAATTAATACTTGCGAATAAAGAGACTACGACTGATGAAGAGCTAGAGCGTATAGAAGGTGTAATCGCTCATGAGTACTTTCATAATTGGACGGGAAATAGAATAACTTGTAGAGATTGGTTTCAATTATCACTAAAAGAGGGTTTAACAGTATTTAGAGATCAGGAATTTACAGCAGATCTTCATAATCGTTCAATAAAAAGACTTGAAGATGCAAAATTCTTAAGAAAAGCACAATTTAGAGAAGACTCTGGTCCAACATCACATCCAGTGAGACCTGAAAAATATTTAGAGATAGACAATTTTTATACAACTACTATCTACGAAAAAGGAGCAGAAATAATAAGGATGCTTAAAACATTAGTAAAAGATGAAAATTTTAATAATGGTTTTAGTAATTTTATTTCTACTTATGATGGGAAAGCAGCAACTATTGATCAATTTGTTGATAAGATTTTAGAGAATAACAAAGAAATAAATATTGAAAAATTTAAAATTTGGTATAAACAAAATGGGACTCCACTAGTTAAGTTTAAAAGAAAATGGGATAAAGAAAAACAAATCCTTAAGATACAAGTCTCGCAAATAAATTCAAATAAAAATAATCTTTATAACGATTTACCTCTAATAATTCCTATTAATATTGCAATATTCTTGAATAGTTATGAAAAAATAAATAAGACACTTATCTTAAAAGAAAAGGAAGAAGAATTCACTTTAGAAAATATAAACTCCAAATTTGATAGCCCAATAATTTCTTATTTTCGAAATTTCTCAGCTCCCATTAAATGGGAAACAGATACTACATTTGCAGAGAAATTATTAATACTAGAATTTGAAACTGATTATTTCACAATATATGACACGATAAAAGGTATATACAAAAAAATAATTTGCAAAAGAATATATGAAGAACCCGATATAAATATTGAAAATAAATTAATAGCAACATTAAGATCAATAATTAGAAATAATAAAAAAATAAATTTATCTCTCTTATCTGAAATACTTAGTATCCCAACCTTCTCTGAAATAGAATCAGAAATCAAGAAAATTGATCCATTAAAAATTTATAAAACTATTGACGAGTTAAATTACCTTTTTGGTACTGAATTAAAAGTAGAACTTTTGATTAAGCTTAAAGAGATTGATAAAAATATTAGTAAAATATGGCCTGAGGGTAAGGATGAAAGAAAACTAATAGAAACAATATGGAGGTTACTTTTACATAGTAGAGATCAAGGAATTAAAAGTAAAATAATTAGTTATATAGATAGTAATTCAATGACACTTTCTAAAGCTGCTTTGAATGTATTTACAAGAATTAATTGTCCGGAAAGAGAATTAATTTCAAATATTTTTTTTAATAAATGGAAAAATAATGCAGTAGTCCTAGATAATTGGTTCTTTTTTAAAGCATCTGTTGAGATAGATAGTAATCAAAAAAGTATTGAGGATCTATTTAAAAATGAATATTTTGATATCAAATCACCAAACACTTTAAGGTCTATATTAAATGCCTACGTAACAAGAAATTCATTATTCCATTCCATAGATGGATCAGGTTATAAATACATCGCAGATAAAATTCTAAAATTTGACAAATCTAATCCAATAGTAATTTCACGTTTTTTAAAAATATTTAGTACTTTTAGAAAATATGAAAATCCTTATAAAAGAAATATAGTTAAAGTTCTTAATTATATAAAAAAAAATAAACTCTCACCAAATACAAGAGAAGTAATAGATGCGATTTTAAATTAATAATTATTCTATTTTTATAAACTTATAAGTATTATTAATAAAATAATAATAATAATAATTAAAAAAACTTTTGTAGAGATAAGAATTTTAAAATTAATGAAACTATCTTTTTTATATTCTTTATTCCACTTCCTTTTTACGTAATTATTAGTTACAAATTTATTAGGTCTACCACAGAATAGGCAAGTTGGAGCTGTTGTTGAGATTAAATTCTTACATTGTGGACACTTTTTTTGCTTCATAATTATTTTATTTTAGCAAATAGTTTTTGACATTTTTAATTAAAAAACTATATATAAACAAGTCTCTTAAGAAGAGAAATATTAAAGATTTTTATAAAAATGTTTTAGGAATAATTAAATTAAGTTTCAAAAGAATACTCAATTAAAACTAATTAATAATGTGGAATATAATTAATTATTATTTTAATTTTTACATGTTTGCAATTGCATTAGGATTGAGTCCTTTAGAGACAATTACGATAGCAATATCAGCTACAGTTTTTATTGCTGCTTTTACATGGGTATCAATTAAAGGTGATTTAAGAGAACTTGCAAACGAACTTATTGATGATAATAATCAGAAAGAAGAAAATTAATTTATTCTCTAAATAATTAATTATGTAGCCTTGGATAATCAATAATATGTCTTATTTCCTTAAGAGATGCTCCGTAAATACTATTACCATTTAAATTAACTCCTTTCCACTTTTCTTTTTGGTTAAAAGTATCTTTAATACTAGAGTTATTCATAAAAGAATGCTGATCATCCCATGTCAAACTTATATCCCAACCTTTATAGTTTTCTATCATAGAAAAAAATAATAATACATTTAAATACTACATACAAAGACAGAAAAGAAAAACGAAGGAAATAAGTAGTTTTTTTATAATATTTATTTTATATTCTATAAATTAGGAAACAATTTTAATTTTAAGTGCTGACTTGTCCGCATTTTCTCGAGCAATATTTAGGTCTTCATGTGATGAGAGGACTACCCCCATTCTCCTTCCTTTCTTTGATGCTGGTTTCCCAAATATTAGAACTTTAGTACTCTCTACTTCTAATGCCTCGTTTAGTCCAGTGTATGAAGGATTATTAGATTCTTTATCTGATATTATTACTCTGGTTGCTGATGGCTTTAATAGAGAAATATTTGGTATGGGTAGATTTAAAAAGGCCCTTAAGTGTAATTCAAATTCGTTTATGTTTTGACTAACTAATGTGACCATTCCCGTATCATGAGGCCTTGGAGATAATTCTGAAAATATAACCTCTTTTCCTCTAACAAAAAACTCAACCCCATATATACCTGAACCATTTAAATTATTTAATATTTTTGTTGTCATTTTTCGGGCTTCATTAATCAAGGATTGATTAATATCCAATGGTTGCCAGCTACATTGATAATCTCCTTTGTATTGTTCATGACCTATTGGCTCACAAAATACATTCTCTCCACTAGTTTTTCTAATAGTTAAAAGAGTAAATTCATAATCAAAATCTAAAAATTCCTCAAGTATTACACCAACTATTTTTCCTCTTGAATTTTTCAATGCATCATTCCAAGCTAATAAAAGATCCTCTTTCCTATTAACTAAACTTTGACCTTTACCTGATGAACTCATTAGAGGCTTTAGCAAAAGAGGGAAGCCAATTTCAGATGATTTTATTTCTAGATCATCAACATTAAAAACATAACTAAATTTTGCAGTTTTTATCTTTAATTCTTTAGATGCCAGGTCTCTTATTTTATCCCTATTCATAGTTATTTCAACAGTTCTAGCATTAGGAACGATATTTATTCCTTCTTCCTCCAATTCCTTTAAAGCTTCAATTGATAGTGCTTCAATTTCTGGAACTACAAAATCAGGTTTGAGTTCTTTTATCTTTTTTTTTAAAATTTCCTTATCACTCATATCTATGACGAAAGAATGATCAGATAATTGCATCGCAGGTGCATTTTCGTATTTATCAATAGCTATTACTTCTAAGCCTAATCTTTTAGCTTCAACCACTAATTCTTTTCCAAGTTCGCCACTGCCAAGTAATAATATTTTCTTGGGAATAAATTTAAAACTGCTCATCAATAAATAAATTTATGTTATTTGTTATCGTCAGATAGCTTGTTAGAGAGTTTATCTTCACTTTTATTAGCTTTTAAATTAGACAAAAAAGAATTATTTCCTAACCAATCATTTTGCTTCATTGATCTTGAAATTGAAGTTGAAATAGCACCAAGAAAGAAAAAACCCATCATTACCCAAAGGATTCGTTCTAGAGCAATTGAAGGCGAGAATCCCTGTCCTGATTTAATAATTTCGGTAAGAGGGTCTAAGGGGTCCAAGTTAATTTTTTAGTATGTTTACTTAATTATATAAGTTGAGAAAAAAACTTTTTACTAAAAATTACAAATAAAAATAATAGGCAAATAAGGTCTTAAACAACACAAAAACATTTTTTCAATGTTATCTTCAAAATATAAATTTATTAAACATATGGTAGTAGAAGTCCAAAACACAACCGTTGTTACAGCAAGTGGAGAAGCTAAAAAACTTAGTCAATATTCAGAAAATGTAATTTTGATAGTAAACGTTGCTAGTTATTGCGGTAATACTGCTCAATATAAGGATCTCCAGAAGCTTCACGATAAATATTCAAAAAAAGGTTTAAGGATTCTTGCTTTCCCTTGTAATGACTTTGGAAATCAAGAGCCTGATTCTCTTAAAGAGATAAAGAACTTTTGTTCTACAAAATATGGTGTTGAATTCGAAATTATGGAAAAAGTTCACGCGAAAGGTAATACTACTGAACCATATACAACACTAAATAATGTTGAACCAAAGGGTGATGTTGAATGGAATTTTGAAAAATTCTTAATTGGCAAAGATAGTAATGTAATTGCAAGGTTTAAACCTGGTATTCAGCCATTCGATGAAAATTTAATTGCCGCAATAGAAGTAGCATTAGATTCTTAATATTGAATTTATAAAAAAAATTTTTTTACCAAATAAAACTAATAGACTGTAATTATTTCTGAACTTATTATTGAAAAAATAATTTTTAGATTATTTTTTTTGGATTATTTATTTTTAATTATTTTTCATTTTTAACTTTATTTAGGTTAGGTTTTTTTCTTTTTGACTTTTCTCCCACTACCTCTTCTTTAACTTCAATTGCCTCTGGTTTCTCTGACTTTTCTCCCACTACCTCTTCTTTAACTTCAATTGCCTCTGGTTTCAAATCTAATTGCGATCCTAAATTTAATTTATCTTTAGAAATATCCTCTTTATTACTAAGGAGAAACTTTAATAAACGTTGGAATAACAACCACCCTTTTTCTACTCTTTTTGGGCCTAAAATTATAAGAACAATAACTGAAATTACAAAAATTACTGGAGAATTTAAATTTAAAAAATTCATAAATTTCAAACATTCTGAATTTACTTTAGTACATCATAAAAATTAAGGCTAATTATTCTCAAAAGTAGGTAAATAAAGCTCTCTATTTGAAGCAATAATACCTTCTTCTTTAAAGAAAATTTCTAATTCTTTTAAATCGCTTATATTAATTTTATCTCCACAGTTATCTAAAATATTATTAGAAGTAAACTCCCAAAGGTCATCTAAATATTGATCATCATCGGGAAAAGCTACAAATTTTAAATATGTATTATTTAAAGCATATTCACTTGCAAACTCAGAGTCTAATCCCTCATTTTTAGCATCACAAAAAACTTTAGCGAACCTCTTACCTACGGAAGTTTGAGCACTGGACAAATCAAGACTTCCTTGAATCGCATAAACATTATTAGGAGCAATAAAAAGAAATATTGGAAGAAAAATTGATAATAAAAGGATCAAAAATACAGCACCCAAAAAATTTTAATCTTGTATAATTTAACAAATATAGTAACTAATTAAGACTTTAAAAAGAAATCTAATTAAATTTTGAAAATAAAAAACAGAACCAAATAAATGTTAATTATTCCATCTATAGTGTATATATCAGAATGATTTTTAGATAATGTCTTCAATCATAAAATTAAGAGGCAATGGTGTATCGAGAATATTAAATAGTAAAGTAATTTTGTCTCCTCTAGCAGGAGTTACCGATAAAATATTTAGAAAATTAGTAAGAAAATGGGCTCCAGACTCCTTACTATTTACAGAAATGATTAATGCGACAAGTCTAAAACAAGGATATGGCACTCAAAAAATTAAACAACTTGAATTAGAACAAGGTCCTATAGGTGTGCAGATATTTGATAATAGACCTTTCGCTGTTTCAGAGGCAGCAAAACTGGCAGAAGATTCAGGAGCATTTCTTATTGATATAAACATGGGATGTCCAGTGAAAAAGATCTCAAGGAAAGGGGGTGGAAGTGCTTTAATAAATGATCGTTTATTAGCTGTGGAATTAGTAAAAAAAGTTTCTAATGCTGTTAAAGTCCCTGTTACAGTCAAAACAAGACTTGGTTGGAACAACAAAGAAGAAAATATAGAGGAATTTCTATTAAGTCTTCAAGAAGCAGGAGCTGAAATGATAACTCTACATGGGAGAACACGAAAAGAAGGCTTTTCAGGTAAAGCAGACTGGGAAATGATTGGAAAAATTAAAGAGCTTTTAGAAATACCAGTAATTGCGAATGGAGATATCAAGAATCCTAAGGACGCACTTAATTGCTTCAAAAAAACAAATGCTGATGGTTTAATGATTGGGAGAGGCATACTTGGTTCTCCATGGAAAATAGGAGAAATAGATTATGCAGTTAAAGAAATTAAAGGTTTTAAAGAACCAAATATTGAAGAAAAATTGTTATTGATTATTGAACATTTAGATGAACTTATAAAAGAAAAGGGCAGTCATGGTTTATTAATAGCCAGAAAACATATTTCATGGACTTGTAAAAATTTCCAAGGAGCCACAAGTCTTCGAAATAAATTAGTAAGAGCGATAGACGCCAATGAGGTTAAAGAATTAATAAATAAAGCCATTAAAACTTTAAATAATGAACAAAAAATATTAATCTGAAAATAAAGAATTTTAAAAATGAAAATAATTAGTTCAAAAACGAGTGAAAGAGTTTGTAAACATATGAATAAAGATCACATTGGATCTGTACATAAATATCTAGAACATTATGGCAAGATTTCAGAATTTAAGGAGGCTTATTTGGAAGAAATTTCCAGTCAATTCATGAAAATTAAATATGATGATAAATTTGCAATTATAAATTTTAAAAATGAAATCTCAGAAGATGAAATTCATGGCACATTAGTTTCTATGATAAAAGAAATTGAATAAATTTATTGTGCCATCTTCGTAAAAAAGAACATCTAAGAATTTCTCTCATAGTAATCCGTAATTTTTTTACATTCTTCAAACGTAAGCATACTCAATCTTGAACTTGCTTTACATTTTAAGATTGCACAAACAGCTAACAGATCTGAGCTATCTACATTAAGTGCTTCAGAAAGCTCAATAACTCTAAGACCTTTCAATATTTTTACTTAAAAATGAATTAATAAAAACATTGTACTTTGAATTAATGTGCAGCATTTTTCCCTAAACCAGCTATAAATGGGAAAGCTTGTTCATCTCCAAAAATATCCTCATTAGAAGTTATGGGGATATCACCTTTATCCTTAATATCATTTTTAACATCACTAGATTTTGATTCCATTGATAAATCATTACTTAATTCGCCACCAATTTCATCGGCTAAGCAATTACTAAAACTAAAAAAAAAGGAACTAATAAAAAAAAATGAAATTAAAATGATGTTTTTCATAAAAAAACTAATAAAAAATATTCTCTTACAAAAATAATTCTTTGAAAAAAATTTTACTTATATTAAAACAATTCTAAATATATAAATTAATACAAACTATTTATTTAATTTATTTCTATTCTTGAATCTTACCAAGAAATAAATTCCAATCATTATGAGAATAGCCATTGAATATTTAAAAAGGAAAACATAAACGACATAAACTAAGAAAGGAAACAAGCATGCTCTTTTAAAATTAATTTTTTATTTTATTTTAATTTAATTAATAAAAACCAACTTCAATAACTATATTTTTATTATAAATATACACTTATACATTTCATAATTTTATTGTAAATGAAAAAAATTTGGAAAATTGAAAAGTTAGTATTACCACAACATTCAGATCACGCTGGGGTTATGTGGCATGGTAAATATTTTGATTGGCTTGAAGAAGGAAGGATCAATGCACTTTCAAAAGCAGGTATAAATTATGTTGACCTTACAAAAAATGGTTTTGAGTTGCCTTTAATTGATACGTCAATAAAATATATATCACCCATATTTCTAGGAGATGCCATAACAATAGAAACTATATTTAACATAAGCAAAAGTCCAAAAATAAAAATCAATTCAAAATTTATGAGCAAAAGTAATAAGGTTCTTACTATAGCTGAGGTTAATTTGGTTCTAATAAATAAAAACAGTTTTTCTATCATTAGGAAAAGGCCTGATTTCATATCAGAAGCTTTTTTAAAATTAAACGGATAATATTATTATTAGTTAATTTATTAATTATTTAAAGCAATTAAATTCTATTCGCTAATGAAGGATGTATTTCTAGTCTTAGACTCATATCAATATCAAATGGAATCAAGATATCAGGAAACATCTTCATTAACTAATCTTTTTACTCAAAATAAATTTATAGGATGGCTGGGTCTTTTTATTGTATTCTTTTCTATCTTTACAATTATTATTTTTCAATTTCTCGAATGGGAAAGTAAAGACAAAAATAAGGAATAAAAAAGACTTGACTTATAATAAATATAAATATTTTTTAAAATGGCCATTTACTTAAAAATAACAAATCCAACTGAAGTTGTAAAAAAAAAGACCTCTAAATGGCTAACAGACATAACCCCTGAAAGAATTGATAGAAAATTAGTTGAAGACGAAGTTATTAAAGGTATTATTGAACAATTAACATTGGAAGGTATTGAAGGCGAGATTTCAGCAATAAGTGGTTTTGATGTAAAAAACTCTACATTAATTACAAAAAATGATTTTATAATTAGAAAAACAAAATCTTTTTAACTAAAAAATAATAAATAAAAAATAATGAATAATATTTTTATTATTTTAGTTTCTCTAATTTTTTTATTTTTGATAATTAATTTTAGAGCTTTTCTATTAAAAAAAAGAAAAGATAAAATAAATAATGCCTTAAATGCAAATTACTTCCTTGAAACGATAAATAGACTTATTGAAGAAAATAAATACAATCTATTGGAGGAAAGAATTAGATTAAAAGTTATAGATGCTTATGGTAACGAAGACTTGAAAAAGTGGATTGGTAATCCCCCTCTCGATGAGAAATTAATTGAGATAAGCATCAATAATGGTTCAAAAAGGTTAAAAGAAGGTATTCCATACTTTTGGGAAAAAGTCATTTTAAAAAGTTTTTCAGGTCAAGAAATTTTTTTTGAAAAATGGAAAGCTTATCGCAAGACTAATCCAATTATTAATGATGAAATAATTGGTGCGAGTAGAATTTTGGAGAATGAAGACTGGTTTATATTCATAGCTAGTCAAATAGAAAAAACTTGTTTAAATTTAATAGAAAATAATGCATCGAAGAAAAATAATCAAAACTATAAAAAAGGAATTAAATTTGAAAATCATTGTATGGAAATTCTCAAAAAGAATGGGTGGAAAGTAAAAGAAACACCTATTACCGGAGACCAAGGAGTGGATTTGATTGCCTCTATCGATAATTTAAGGATTTGTATTCAATGTAAAAATCATAAAAAAACTGTGGGGAACAACGCTGTTCAAGAAATTTCTGCTGGTAAATTATATTGGAAAGGAACTCATGCAGTATTAGTATCAAAATCTGGTTTTACTAAATCTGCACAAAAACTAGCTAGAGCTAATAATGTGAAACTAATAAATGATTATGAATTAAAAGATTTAGAAAATCTACTAATTTAGTTAAATTACATAAGTTGGGATATCCCTTCCTTATATAAAACAAGTGTCGTAAAGATTCCAGAAGCCCATATTAAACCTCTAGCAATAGGAATATTTAAAACATAAGCACCAATATACAAGAAACGTAAGAAAGGGTGCATCCAAGCAGCTATTAATGAGAGGTTTGAATCAGGTAAAGTAATTAAACAAAGTATGCAAGCTGGAGCATGAATAGAAATGCTTTCCCAGCAATTCTGATGACACCAAACTGCCCTTTTACCAAAGTCTGGCAATTGATCAAATAATGCCCTTGGTGCAGACATATTCTCCACTGAATAACCAGCTTTGATTCTTCCTAGAGTCAAAGGAATTGTTGATAGTAATACAACTACAACGGACAGGCAAAGGCTCCAAGCGAAAACTATTGGCATATATCTTAAATATTTAATTTAGCTTAATAAATTACTACTAATTATCGCGTAATAATATTTAATTTTATAATTTTAAAAAATCAAAATTATAATTGTATTCATAATCATTATTAAAAAATATTTTAATGGACATTTCCAAATTAATTATAATAGTAATAGGCAGTATTTTAATTTATCTCTCTTTTTTATTTTTAGGATTTAATTTAAGAAATAAAAATATCAAAGCACAAAATATTTCTAAAAAAGAAAAATAATTGTAATTCATTAGAAAATTTTTTTATTTTTTTTTGATCATATTTTATGTAAATCCAACAAATCACACATAATATTTGATTAAGAAAAAATAATTATTTATAAAAATCTATTCTGTTTTAGATAAAAAATTATGAAAAAGATCCATAAATTTATAAAAAGTTTCTTATTCATATCATTATGGCTAATAATATCTTCTTATTTACAAAAATATTGGAATACGTTCCATTGGGAATATATCTACCTTAATTTAAGAACCATCTTTGATAATGAATTTTGGTTCGCTTTGGAAAGATACCTATTTGGACTTGACCTAGGTTATTGGTTAGAGGAATTATTAAAATTCTTGTCATATGAGATACCCAAAGAGTCCTTTAAATATGTGCCAATATTCTTTTTTTTGAAATATATTTGGATTAAAACATAAATAATTTAGAGAGACTCAATAAATTCTTGAAACCTTTCAAATAAGATATTGTCTTTAATTCTTCTAAGAATAAATAAAGTTCCTTTATCTCCCCTACAAATTCTAAGATCTTTACTTAAAAAAGTAATTTCTAACCATCCTTTTTGTTCTTTTTTAATCTTAGTTAAAGCGTTTATCTTTCTTATTCCAATATAAGGTCCAATTATTCCAGCATGGGTAAAACTAACTCCAATTTTCTTATCATTTAAAGAACTCAATTTTGCTACTATTCCTGTTCCAATGATTGAATTAATCCCTCTAGGTTTGAGTAAATTCAAACCATTTAGATTTAACGGATCAAGAATTTGAAGATTATCAACTAGAGGTGAGTAATTTAGAAATGGAGCTTTTGAACTGCTCCATCTAAGCTCCCATACTCCTTTTAACTTCTCAATATCCATGTTAAGAGTAAATTTCAATTCCTTTTCTAATTCTTCAGCCATATTTTTAATCTTTATTGTTTTAGGACTTGAAAGGATTAAGGCCAATAATTGTTGTTCTAAATTCATTTAAAAAGATTTGCAAAAGAACCTGAGCAAAAATACTTACGACAATGTGCTATATTCTACTGAAAATGTTTTGATTCCATGACAAAGAGTTACTGGCTTAAGAAAATATCTATACCAAATGCTGATTTGTTTCTCGAATACATAAGGACAGTCTTGCCATGGATAAGATCTGTAGGTGGGGTGGTAGTAAAAAAAGATATTACCCAAGATTCCAACTCACATAAGTGGGATGGGGGCCAACTAGGAATGGTAATTGAATTTGAATCTAAGATAGCTGCAAAAAGAGCTTTTTATTCAGATGTATTTCAAAACTATTTGAAATCGAGAGATTTAATGGAACTAGTGACAATAAGCACACTTTGATATTAAAAAAGATAAGAATAAATTTCTTATAAAAATATTTTCTTTAAAAATAGACAATAAATTAATTTAATTCAATTAAGTATTTATTACTAGTAATCATTTTTTGTAATGGTTATAACTTCTTTATTCATATAATATTTTGCAAAATTTAAGATAATAATAATTAAATTAAATGAACTACTCCACTGAACAAGAAGATTATTTAATGACAACCCCTTACACAAAAAAAATTCAAAAAAAATTTAAGGAAGTTAAAACCTTTCTTGAGAAAAACGGATTCAACTCATCTTCCCAAGGACTAATGCAGGATATTATTAGTTCTCAAGAATATATTTCCAAAAATGATTTATAAAAATATTTTATTCAAAGCGTTTTAAAATAATAAATCCCACCTATTAAGAAAGGTATTAATATCCCTAAGAATAAGAGAAATGATTTCTTAGATTCTCCCTGTGTTATTGGATTAATTTCAGGTTCAATTGCGAACCCATTTTGTCTTCCACCGCTTTCAGTTGTATAACCTTTTTTATTCATAACTAATAAATTTCATATGATTATCGCATGAAAATTTTTTTGTTTAAATAAATTTTACATTTAGAAAAATAATTTTTTCTAATGATTATTGGTTAATTTCAATTTTGGATTTTAATTTAGCAGCTTTTTTAAGTAAACCAACAATTTCTTTTCTTCCATTGGCGTGATCTGCTTTATCAATTAAATCACTATATCTTTTTGTAATTTCTCTATGGTTCATTAAAATAAATTTATTAAATTAATTATAAAATTAGAATTAAAATTTTTTTGTATAAAAGATATCACAATCG